>JAJDBI010000242.1 GCA_029261435.1 Nitrospinaceae bacterium | reverse complement strand
AGTGCACCGACCCTTGAACTTTGTGCCAAACGTTCAGATGTAGCAGGTTGTGTTCTGGAAAGCGGTTATGCAGATCCGATTCCACTGGTAGAGCGCAGGGGATTAAAAATTGATAAAACCACACCGGAGGAAGACGCGCTTTTCAATAACAGTGAAAAGATTCGGTTGGTGAAGTGTCCACTTCTAATCATGCATGGGGCGGATGATTTTTTAATTTCTCCACATGAAGCCAAGTTGAATTACGATAATGCGGGTTCTAAAAAGAAACATTTGGAAATTCTTGAAGGGGTGGGGCACAACGATATGATGATGTCGGGTTCTTACTTCACCACCTTAAAACAGTTTTTTGATTCCTGGAGTTCATTGTGAAAAAATATTACAACATTGAGGGTATGATCCGTAACGGGTACAAATTAAGCCGCGATTACGAGACTCTCGATTTCAGTTATGCCCGGTTTGGAGATGATGCCGTACAGGCACTGGCAAAGTCACGGTCCGTAAAGCAGGTTCGAAGGTTGACCATTACCGGAAAAAAACTGACCGCGATTTCGGCTCAAGCACTGGCCGAGTCTAATGGTCTGCCTAATCTGGAATCTCTGAAGTTGTATAAAAATAAAATTGGCGACGAAGGTGTGAAATACCTGGCGGAGTCCGAAAAATTACCCAATATTAAATCCTTTCGACTGGCGTGGAATGAGATTGGACCCGAAGGCGCCCGGTCTTTAGCCGAATCCTCCCAGCTGGAAAGTTTGACTTCTTTGGTGCTATCGGAAAACAAAATTGGTGATGAGGGCTTGAAATATCTGGCCGAAGCTAAATCTTTGAGCAATCTTGAGATTATAGATCTCAGGAAAAATCAAATTACCGATGCAGGTGCCAAGGCGTTGTCGAAAAGTAAGTGCCTGCCAAAACTACAGACCATAGATCTCACCGGTAACGCTTTAACGGAAGAAGGTTTAAACGCTCTTGCTGAGTTTAAAGTCTTCAACCTTATTCGCGCCCGACTCGGAGAAGAGGGCACCAAACTGGATCTCAGCAACCTTGGTATCGGCGATGTGGAATGCAAATGCATTGCGGAATGTGAAGAGTTAAAAGACCTGACTCACCTTTATCTGGAACTGAATAAAATCACCGAAAAAGGTGCAGAGCTTCTTGCCGGGAGCGAATACCTGCACAACCTCACTCTACTGTCTCTTGACCGCAACAAAATTGGTGATCCGGGTTTCATTCATATTATTAAATCCTCAGGCTTACAGAATCTCCAGGTACTGATGGTCGAGAATAACGCCATCACGGATGAAGGTATAAAAGTTCTCAGCGAGGAAGAGTGCATGAAGAATCTTCTTCGTCTCTATATTGAAGAAAATGAAACAACAGAAGAAGGACTTGAGCTTCTGGCGGACCCGGAACATCTGCAACAGCTAGAATACCCGGAATTCGAACGGGAAGAAGAAATGGAAGAAGAGGAAGAGGATGAGGAAGAATTTGAAGATGTCGAAGACATTGAAGAGGTTGAGGAAGAGGAAGACCTTGACGAAACGGAATATGAAAAAGAATAACCTTCCATGCATGATTTAAATAAATTTGGTCTGAGGGAGATGACTATTTGCCAAAGTGTTCTTCGTCAACTTGGATCAAACGCTGAAAACATGGAGGAAGTGGCAAATAGCATTGTTCAGTATTTATACGACAACCTCATTGATGGAACTACAGGTGAAAAAGCTTGCTCTTTGGTGCGTTTTTTTAAAACTCATGACTATGAGATTCTTGAAGATGATTTAAAAGATTTTGCTAAAAAGATATTAAGTAGCAGTGATATTAATGAATCTCCCAACATGAAATGCCTGACTCTTCTAGCTACTGCCGGGGATAAGCCTGATTGGAATTCAAGGCAAGATTCCAGTGGGCATAAAGCCATTCCATTACCCAGTCAAGATTTTGTTGAACGATTACCAATGATTGCAAATCTCATTAAACAATTTAATCTGGAAATCAGTAAAGTCCTTAAACCAGACCCTGGTTTTATACTTGATACGACTGAATCAGATTACGGAGTTTTTTATATTTCTGATGCTGAAGATAATGAAATGATTCCAGATCAGGTAAACTTTGTTAAAACTCAAGGCATAAAGTCGGTATTGGGTTTTGGTGGGTTACTCCCTTCAGGGAATTTTTTTGCAGTGATTTTATTTTCCAAAGTTAAGATTTCACAACAAACTGCGAACCTATTCAAAACTCTTGCTCTGGCTGTCGAGTTTTCGGTTACATTTTTTGGGAATAGAGTTTTTAGCCAATAAACCTAAAGAGTCAATCTCGAAAATTATGGATGATCCCAAACTTCTCAAGTCTCAAATTAATACTTTGAGTAAATTGCTTGAAGTTCAGGAAAAAACCATTCTTGAGCAAGTAGATAAGTTGGACCTGACCATTCAGCAGAACCGGCAAATACTTGAGTCTGCTGGAGAGGGTATTTATGGTTTAGATGTGGATGGAAATACCACATTTGTTAATCCTGCCGCAGAAAAAATGACTGGCTATTCCGCAGATGAGTTGATCGGAAAACCTCAACACGCCTTGATCCATCATACCCATGCAGATGGGACCGCCTACCCTCGAGAAGAATGCCATATTTATGAAGCTTTCAATGATGGCAAAGTTCATCAGGAAGCTGGTGAAGTATTCTGGCGTAAAGACGGGACCTCTTTTCCTGTTGAGTATGCCAGTACCCCCATATACGAAAACAAAAAGATAGTTGGGGCTGTTGTCACTTTTAGAGATATTTCTGAGCGAAAAGTATCTGAGGAAAAGCTGAAAATAGAAACAGATATAGTTGTCTTATTGGAGAAAATTGGAAATGAAGTGAACAAGGATATCCCTATAGGGGAAGTACTTGAATTCTCCCTGACAAAAATTTGTGAGTTGACCCGCTGGCCAGTCGGTCATGCTTATTTGTTCTCAACAAGCCGATCAGGTTTTTTAGAGTCTTCACGAATTTGGTATTTAGAAGATCTGTTAAGATATTCAGAGTTTAAAGAGGTTACTGAAAAAACCAATTTAGAAATTGGGATTGGTTTGCCGGGGCTGGTGTTGAAAAGTAAAAAACCTGAATGGGTTGCTGATATGAGGCAAGCCACAAACTTTCCAAGAAATAAACTTATTATAAACTCTCCTCTGAAAGGTGGATTTGCCTTTCCTATTCTTATACAAAATGAGGTCGCTGGGGTACTGGAGTTTTATTCTGAGACTTGTTTTTCATCTGAAGTGAGTGAGCAAGACCGAAAACTTCAGGATGCTGTCGCACAAATTGGTGTTCAACTGGGGAGAGTGCTTGAAAGAAAAAAGGCAAAGGAAGAAACCTTAAAAGCTAAAGAAAATGCGGAGTCAGCCAACCAGGCCAAAACTAATTTCCTTGCTAATATGAGCCATGAAATTCGTACCCCTTTAAACGCAATTCTGGGGTATGCGCAAATATTAATGAGAAAAAATGAATTGGACATTGATACAAAGGATGCCTTGGAGATAATCAATCGAAGCGGAAAAAACCTTCTTGATATGATCAATGAGATACTTGATCTTTCCAAGATTGAAGCCGGGCAAATGGAGTTTAATCCTCATGACTTTGATCTTTATGATCTAGTGAATGGAATGTCTAAACTTTTTGAATTGCGTTGTAAGGAAAAAAGTTTGGATTGGGTCGTGGCAGGTGTGGATGAAGGCCATAACGTATTTGGAGATGAAACAAAATTAAGGCAGGTATTGATCAATCTTATTGGTAATGCGGTCAAATTCACCAATTCCGGGAATGTAGTGCTCAAAGTAAAAATTCTTGAGAATAATCAATGTTACTTTGAAGTTGTTGATACAGGTCAAGGAATTCCAGAAGAGAATCAAAAGAATATATTTCAACCATTTCGTCAGGGAGAAGAAGGTTATAGAAAGGGAGGGACAGGGCTGGGGCTTGCTATTTCTAAAAAACAGTTGGAATTGATGGGGGCAAACCTGCAACTGGATTCAAAGGTTGGGAACGGTTCAAGGTTTCACTTTACTCTTCAATTGCCGATGGCAACAGGAGAAGTTCATAAGCGATCTGAGCGTTTTGGTAAAGTTGTTCGTCTCGCAAAAGGACATAGCGTGAAAGCTTTGGTTGTGGATGATGTAAAGGAAAATAGAGATGTGCTGAGGTTGCTTCTCTCGGAAATAGGTGTAGAAGTGACTTGTGCTGAAAATGGAGTAGAGGCCCTGGAGCAGCTTGATCATAACAAGCCGGATATTATTTTTATGGATATATGGATGCCTGTAATGGATGGGGAAGAGGCCATTGTGGAAATTCAAAAGAAATATGGGGCTGAATGTTTTAAAGTCGTTGCTATTACAGCTTCTGTATTAGGCCAACTTGAAGGGAAATATATGAAACTTTGGTTTCATTATTATATCTCCAAGCCCTACCAGGATGGGCAGGTTTATTCCTCTTTAAAAAATCTTTTAGGAGTCGATTTTGAATTTGAAGATGTTTCAGCAGAAGGAGAGTTGGTTGCAGATGAAATCAACTTTTCAAATTTCTCAATACCAAAAGATATTCTTTTTCGAATAAAAAAAGCTGCAGAGAACTATACTATTACAGAATTTGAGAAATGCCTGAAACAATTAGAAGGTTGTGATGAGAGTTTTGCAGTGCTTGTGAAGCACTTGAATAATCTGTTAAAAAAATATGATATGGAGAGCATCCAGCATATTTTGGAAGAAGTTAAGGTTGATGAGTGAAACCTAGGCATAGATTTCTTTAACCTGAGGCAAACTTCTTACCAAGAAGTGCGCCAGAGTTCTTCAGAAGACTTCATTTTGAAGAGTTCGTTGATTTTTTCGGTAAAATTTTTATCGGTGAAAGTTTTTGTGTATTCATCACCGGAGGTTCTATATGGATTCCACGACAGGGCCAATCGTTCTATAAACATCTCCTCCAGTGGAACGTAAGTGATCTTTTTAATGATGGTGTTTTCTGAGTCCACCAGAATTGCCACCATATTGTACTCATCCTTTGCATACAGCGCTTCTATGAACCCTGGGGCTTCTTTTTCCTGTTGAGCAGGGTTACAAGGGGTTTCCAACAACCAGTCTTCACCGCCAATGGCAAATATGGGTATGGAAGGAAACTCCGACTCTGCCACCAGTTTGGCTTTCCACTCTCCGTCAAAGGCCTTAATTTGTGCTTCGGAAGGGTGGGGCACTGCGGCGATCAGGAGCATGTCGCCACCAGGAGAAAAGGAAAGTCCACCACCGTGACCCGCAATGGGTAAGGGGCAAGGCTGTCCTTCTTGAAAGCTTACGGTTTGTTCCTGTTCATCCTGATCCATGGCAATATTTAAATCCTAAAGTTAAAAAGAGTTATTTTGTTGAAGTTGGCGGCTATTGTCAAGTATTTGAACTTATGATGCGCTGGGAATAAAAAAGGTTCAATTTGCCTCCATTCATTAAAGCGGTTGAGTTCTTGTTGCGGTTCAGTTAGGCTTACCCCTTTTAAATCCATTTAATAAAAAGATTTTATCATGATTGTGACTCTGATTTCCCACGCCTGCCTGCTGATTCAATCACGCGACACAACAGTGTTGACGGACCCGGTATTTTTTGACTATTTATGGGAAGACTGTAATGTCCAGTGTCCCAGCATAGACCTTGATCGAGCTAAAATCCCGAGGGTAGATATTTTAAATATATCTCATCGACATCAGGATCATTTTGACATCCGCACATTGGCTTATCTGGCGGGGGATGCCGGTATCCTGGCTCCTGATGCTGTTGTGCTGGCCCCGCGTGATGAAATTTTACTAGAAGTCTTGCGGGAGTTGGAGTTCAAGAATGTGACTGTGGTGGAGGACTTTAAAACCCTGGAGATCAAAGGACTGACACTAACGTCCACACCTTCTTTGAATAAGCAGGACTACTTCCCCGAACATGGGCTTTTAGTGAATGATGGTGAGGTGACAGTCTGGAATCAGGTTGATACTATTGTGTCGCCGGATATCATCAAATACATGCATCGCTTGCACGGACAGGTAGATTTTGCTCACGTCCGATACCTGCCGCTTTTAGAGGGGAGTTTTTCGT
>JAJDBI010000241.1 GCA_029261435.1 Nitrospinaceae bacterium | reverse complement strand
GGATAACCAATGGGGCCTTGTCGAAATCAAACCCATCTCTATGACCTTGGAAGATGTGTTCCTCAAACTTACAATTGAAGAAAAGGATGTGAAGGCATGAGAAACGCCTGGGTCATTGCGAAGAGAGATTTGGGGTCATTTTTCAATTCCCCCATTTTTTACGTGGTCACCACAGTATTTCTAATCATCTATAGTTTTATTTTTTTTAATATCCTGAATTTTTTCAGCTTCCAGAGTTTACAGGCAGGCCAACTCCAAGCCATGGGAATGAACCTAAGCCTGAATGAAATGGTCGTTGAACCCAGCCTGCAAAACATGTCAGTAATTCTACTGATGATAATCCCCGTTATCACCATGCGTAGCTTTGCCGATGAGAAAAAGATGAAAACCTTCCGCCTCCTGCTTTCTTCCCCCGTACCGCTCAGGGAAATAGTTTTTGGGAAGTTTCTGGCCTGTATGATTGTCGTGACTGTGATGATTATAATCTCATCCTACTCTGTGGGCTTCTTGTTTTTGTTGGGACACCCCGAAATCGGCCCCATTGTTACAGGCTATCTAGGGGTTTTATTGATGGCAGGTTGTTATGTGTCAGTCGGAGTCTTCGCTTCATCCTTAACCGACAACCAGATTGTTGCCGCCGTTTTGACCTTCGGATTCTCTCTGTTCATGTGGGTCATTGGGTGGGGAGCTCAAGCTGCAGGAGCTACTACGGGGCAGGTCTTGCAATTCCTTTCCATTGTTGATCATCTGGACCGTTTTTTAAAAGGCATGGTGGACACCAGTGATCTGGTGTACTACCTGAGCTTTATTTTACTCAGCCTTTTCCTCTGTCACCGTGTACTGGATTCCAATCGATGGAGATGAGGAAATGAAAAAATTCACACCTATGGCAGGATGGCTGGCCCTAACAACAGGTTTTATTTCCCTGTTTTTATATGTCGTCCTACCTGAACTCAAAAGCGTATCGGCCTCTCTCGCGCTCGTCTGCTTGCTGAACGGAATATTTTTTGTGGTCGCCAATGGCTCAGAACTAAAACAGAGTCTTTCCTCACGCTCTGCCTTATATGGCGCAAACACCCTGATCTTGACTTCCATATTTTTGGGCATCTTGATATTTGCAAACCTGCTTGCATTCCGCCATAAACATCGTTTTGATTTCACCGAGGGAGGATATTTCACTCTGGCACCTCAAACTAAAAAATTTATTTCCAATCTTCCTCGCGAGGTAAATCTGACTGCGTTTTTCCAAACCGAGTCTCCTGAGAAAATTGCTTTCACCAATTTGATTGCCGGATATCTTGAAGAGACAGATAAAATCAAGCTGCAATATATTGACCCAGATAAGAATCCATCGGTCACCAAGCAATATGGCGTCACCACTTATGGAACCATTGCTCTGGAAAGTGGTGCCAAGGAAACCAAAATTCAAAACCCCAATGAAGAAAACATCACGAATGCTTTATTAAAGGTAACCCGCGACGAACAAAAAGTTATCTATTTTCTTGAAGGGCACAACGAGAGTGCCATAGGTAGCATTGAAAACGAAGGCTATGCCACTGCCAAGAAAAATCTTGAGCAGGATGGATTTATCGTGAAACCCCTCCTCCTGCTTCAGTCCGGAGAAGTCCCTCAAGACGCTTCAGTATTAGTCGTCCCCGGCCCCAAAAAACCGCTCCAAGATGAAGAACAAAAAGCTATCGAAAAGTATTTAAATTCTGGGGGCGCTGTTTTCATGCTCATCGACCCCAAGTCTTCATCCAAAATGGAACCTTTTCTCAAAAAATGGGGTATTGAGCTTGGGGAAGATATTGTCATCGACCCCATGTCCAAACTTTTCGGAGGTGATTTCGCGGCACCGGTGGTCAATCAATACACGGAACATGAAATCACCAGCGACTTTGTTCTGGCAACTATATTCCCAATTATACGATCTGTCCGAGAAATTCCTGTCGCAGGAATTACCACTACAGAACTCTTGAAAACTGGAGCTAACAGCTGGGCAGAGTCCGATTTTGTTTCCGGGACCGTGAGCTATGATGAGGGCAAGGATATCAAAGGACCGGTTTCTGTCTCGGTCATTGCCATAAAAGATCTGGATGAGGAGCCAAGCAAAGGCACACCTTCTTTAAAAGCCACACTTCTTGTAGTAGGCGATTCTGATTTTTCCAATAACCGATATACAAACTTTTCGGGCAATGGAGACTTCTTTCTCAATGCAGTTTCCTGGCTGGCAGAAGAGGAACAACTGATTTCCATTCGCCCAAGAGAAAGAAAGAGCACGCCCATTCAAATGACCCAGTCCCTGGGGAGCGCAATATTCATAGTAGGTATCATTGTGTTTCCCGGCCTCATTGCTACAATAGGGATTCGTATCTGGTGGCGGAGACGTCGACTATGAAGTTTAAGGGAACAGCCTTGATGGCGGCTGTCTTCCTGGGTCTGGTTCTTTATTATTTTTTCGTTGACCTGCCCGCCGAACAAGAGGAAATAACCAGACAAGAGCAAGCCGAAAAACTGCTTCCCCTTGAATCAGAAAAAGTAGTTGAATTTTCTCTGACCGGGAAAGGCGAACCCATCTCCTTAAAGCGTGAAGACCTGCATAACTGGAAACTCACTCTCCCCTTTCCAGCAACAGGTGACTCTACTGAAGCAGAAGCTTTTATTTCAAAAATAGCAGACTTAAAAAAAACTCGGACGGTGGAAAAGAACCCCAAAGACCTTTCCATTTATGGCCTGAGCTCTCCCTTTCTTAAAATCCATTTCAAGTTTGAGAATAAAAAAGAGGAAACTTTGCTAATAGGCAATGAAAGTCCTCTGGGAGGTCATCTCTACTTCAAACGAGAAAGCCAGCCTGCCGTGATGATGGCTGCTTCACCCCAGTCAAGCTATGAAAAATCCATATACAATTTTCGCGATAAAACTCTGCTCAATTTCAACACAGGTTCCATCCAGCGTATACAAATCATCAGAGAGAAAAATCCTCTGGAGCTTAAAAAGACGGGCGAGGTCTGGGCAATATCGGGAGATATTCGTGCTCAAGGGGATAAAGATGCCATCATGAATTTTCTTCAGGCTATTCAATTTTCCAGAATCACAGAGTTTATTGACGAAGCTCCTGAGTCTCTGGAATCCTATGGCCTGAATCCGCCAAAACTAGAACTGGTTTTAGACTTTGATGACGAAAGCCAAACACTGTCTCTGGGCAACCTCAAGGAAGGAAAGGGATACTTTGGCAGAGTCAATGATTCTAAAAATATCATTCTGGTAGGCACCAAGCTTTTTGAAGTACTTTCCCAAAAAACCGTAGAGTTTCTCGACAAAACATTACTGGAGTTTGAAGAAAAAGATATTCTGCAACTGTCACTCCAATCCAATAATGAAACCATCCGCATAATCCGTGGCGAAAACAATAGCTGGAACATTCAAAGCCCGATAAAAACCGCTGCCGACCTATCCACTATTAACAGCCTGCTCTTTGATCTCAAAGAAGCCCAGATCAACAAGTTCATAAAGATCTCAATGGAAACCCCAGAATCATTTGGATTGGATCATCCGCAAAAATCATTTAGCTTGAAATTGAAAAACTCAAAAACATGGACACTGCAATTGGGCAATCTATCTGCAGATGGTCAACAGGTGTTTGCTCAACGAACCGGTGAGCCAACCGTATTCTCAATTCCAAAAGAAGTCACTGACAAATTATTTCGTAGCATTCACGATTTAAGAAATAAAAAAATTCTGAGATTTGAAAATGATGAAGTAAATAAAGTTATAATCAAAACCCCTGAAAACCTCTTCGAGTTAAGAAAAAATGGACCTCAATGGAGTCTCGAAAAACCCGAAAAAATCAAAACCAAACACATTGGCAACGACTTGGTTTGGATGCTGAACGGATTAGAGTTCAGTTCTATAATTACCCCCCCCATGCCCATCAATCTCTCAGGTCTGGATGCTCCCTCATTCACCATCCGGCTTTTCAAAAATGACGAAGAAGAAGTTGCCTTCTTAAAGGTCGGTAAACATTTTGAGCCGGAGCAAGAATATCTCGTTGAAACCGGCAATTTACAATATCGAGTTAAGAGTAAATCCCTCGACTCCATCCCGCTGAGTTTGGACAAATTCAAGCTTAAATAGGCATTTTTAAAGAAATGCGAAGTAGAAAAACCCTGATTTTATGCCCCACCCCATATAGTAATATTAGAATTCAAACCACACACCATATAGTAGGCAATGAATAAAATATTCAAAGGCAGGTTTTTTTAACCCCCGTAAATCATTATAAATAAATGAGTTGTGAATTTTTTCGCAATTATTTTCAAATTATCGCTTGACAGGTACTATATGTAGTGGTACTTTTTCGAAAGTATACAATATATAAGGAACTGTCTAATAGGATTAAGTGCTTTCAAAAGTGCTTGGTCAGGTTCCGAATTCCAGCTTTTCCGGAAGAAAAATTGAGTTGAGAGTAGTTACATATCTTCCAACGGCGGGTTACTAAAAAAGTGGGTTCCATAGCAATGAATGAGATGCATCCCAAATTCGATTTTTTGAAAGCAACCAGTGGGATGCGTGCCAGTCTCAAACCCCTTCCCAAACCCCCAAATGTACTGAGCGCCAGCCGAATCCTCCGTTTAAAATCGGCAGATGATTTCCATCCAATTGGCGTGACATGGAACCTCTTTTTGACGCTGGGCCTGGCCCGGCAAAATAGTAGCCCGCCTCCTTTCTTTATAAGGACGCGCCCCGCCTTTTCATGAGTTTGCAGGTATTTGGTAGTATTTGCCTCCATGTCAAGGACGGTTAGTTGAAAAGATCCATCTTAAGAGTTAAGATTTCAATCGGGAAGGGTGGGGCGTGAACCCCCTTCCCTGTTTTTTTGTCTTGAATAAATTTCGATAGCTTTCCTCTTCCCGCTTGCATATTATATTCCTCTACAAAATTCAATTACGGAAACTATAGTGAATAAAACCGAACCAACACCCGTTCCCTGCAAAGG
>JAJDBI010000240.1 GCA_029261435.1 Nitrospinaceae bacterium | reverse complement strand
TATTTAGTCAAAGGTAATGGTGGAAGAGTGTATGCAATGTGGACAGAGATCGGAGATGAAGGACCACAGGTAATGCTTTGCCGTGGACGGATTCAGTCATAGGTAAATATTGTGGAAAATATATGAGAAGCGCTGTATCTAAATACTTTAATGACTATTTTCATTTGAGTCATGCGGCTTTTATTTCTATTGTCGTGCATTTTATATTTTTTGCTATCCAGCCTTTTGGATTATTTGACAAGCCACTTGTTAAGGAAAAAAAATATAAAAAAATCCATCTGGAAGTGATCAAGAAACCAACAGTTACTCGAGTGCCTCAACAAAAGATGGAAGTTAAAAGGCCGGTTTTAAGTAAGAAACCTGTTTTGCCAAAACCGATTGTTATTCCGGTGAGCAGACCGATAATGCAAATTGAAAGTGTCCCCATGCAGATCAACAGAGCAACGGTCAACCCAGTGATGGCTAAAGCTTCTAAAAGTCTTGAGATTCGTACGTCTGCTGCTATTCAAAAAACTGTTGCTAACAAAAATATACCGAAATACTCAGCTATACCGAGGACGTTGAGAAATGTTGTAAGGAACAATTATCAGAAGGCTTCTTCTCCCGTCGGTAAAACCAAAACTGGCAGGTTTGTGGCTAGAGGAACATTGAATCGTAATGCATTTCAACCAAGAACCCGAGTCGGTAATATTGATAGCTTCAGGCAAGGTGTTGGTGTGCTTGCGACTCTTGTAGATACGCACAGTGTTGCCAATCACTCCTTTAATCCACAGGTCAGAAAAATAGCGGAGTTAAGCCTTGATAAGCAGGACCAACTCTCGGATGAAGAATTAAATGAACTCTGGAATGGCTACACCACCACAGTGAGACAGATGATTGCTCGAGCTAAGATCTATCCTCCAAACGCTCGTGAAAAAGGGCAACAGGGAAAAATTGATTTATCCTTCAAGCTTGGAAAAGATGGCGGGGTGCTCAAGTTATTAGTTGAACATTCGTCTGGGCACGCAATGCTTGATGAGGCGGCGCGAAATGCTGTTAAAAATGCCGGACCTTTTCCACCAATTCCAGAAAAACTGAACAAACAATATGTGTTATTAACACTTCCAGTTTCATTCATTTTGAGATAAGCCATGTTTAAAAAAAATACATTTAGTTTTTTAAGATTATTTGCAACATGTTTATTTGTCTTGTTTACGGTGAGTGGTTCTATCGTTTTTGCTGAAGTTGCAAAAATTGACTCTAATTTTGATGGCAAGATGGATCAATGGCGACATACCACTGCTGACGGAAAAGTTTTCAAGGTTGAACACGACACCAACTTTGATGGCAACATTGATCAGGTCGAGCATTTCGTGGGAGACAAAATTCTGGCAAAGGTAGAGTTCGATGCCGATAAAAATGGGAAAATGGATCAGATTCAGTATTACTCTGATCAGGGTAAGCTGGATAGAATTGAAAAGGATAGTAAGAATACCGGTAAGTTCGATTGGAATGAAAAATTTGATTCGGATGGCAAGATTGAGCGAACCGAAATCGATGAAAACGGTGATGGGAAGGTGGATATCTGGCAATACTTTGATGACAACCAGAAGATAAAGCAGACCGTCTACGATACCGACTTTAATGGAACTACTGACCGTTGGGATTATTTCGCAAACGAAAAACTGGAGAAAGTAGGGTTTGATACAAACGCAGATCATAAACCCGATCAGTGGCAGTTTTTCAAGGGAACCAATGTGCTGGTAAAGGTTGAAAATGATACTAATTTTGATGGAAGGACAGATCGTTGGGAAATTTTTGATCCATCCGGAAAAATGACACGAATTGAGGCAGATAGAAACTTCGACGGAAAACCAGATATGGTTCAGGAACAGTAATTATCTGAGTTTTGTTTTTGGTGAATATACAAGAGAGGATATTTAATGGGAACGATTTCTGGTTTGTTCGGGTTGGTAACCAAGGGAGGAGTAATAATGCTCCCAATTTTTCTATGCTCAATCATTGCCTTGGCAATCGTTATCGAGCGTTTTATTTTTTTTAAAAAACATATTGTGGATATAGATGGGTTTTTAAACCCAATTCTTAACTTGATAAAAGAAGGTCATTCTGACAAAGTTTTGGATCAATGCCAGAAATTTCCCAATCCATTAGGGCGTATTATTGAAGCCGGGCTTGCAGAAAAGGATATTCCACGCTGGAAACTGGAGGAAACATTAACTCTCGCAGGTCAGGAAGAAATTAATTCTTTGGAACAAAATATACGTGGTCTGGAAGTCATTGCCACGATTTCCCCATTAATGGGTTTGTTGGGCACCGTTATTGGAATGGTGCAGGCTTTTAACAAAGTCGCTGAATTTGAGGGGCAGGTTGATCCGAGTCTTTTGGCTGGAGGTATCTGGGAAGCTTTGTTAACAACTGCCGCTGGGTTATCTGTTGCCATTCCCACTGTAATTATGTTGCACTATTTTGACAGAAAAAAAGAGAAACTGGCTTTTGCCCTCAATAAATATGGACAGCAGTTTATTTATTCCATGGACAACAAGTTTTACCCGACTGCCAAAACCTCTTCCTGATCAACCGATGATGAATATTTCCAAAGGTAATCATAAACGCTTCAAACCCGATCTTGCTCCTTTGATCGATGTGGTATTTCTTTTGCTAATATTTTATATGCTTACCTTTGCTATCCCGGCACAGGGACTGGATGTGAAGTTACCAAATGAAAATTCATCCAATATCTCTGAAGAAATGCCCTTGGTTATCAGGATTAATAAAGCTGATGATATTCAAGTGGGTGATCAATCTACGGATTTGAATAGTCTCATGGCGATTTTGCAGTCAGAAATAAGTGTTCGGAGCAATAAAGCTGTGATTGTACTCACCGATGAAAAAGCTCTGTACAATATTTTTGTTCAGGTTTTTGATATGGCACGCCAGGCAGGAGCCAGTGGCTTTTCATTAGTCATGTAGGTATCTAATAAAAATCCGGTTATGATCAAAATTAAAGGTAGTCAAAAGAGAATTATTGAGATGGATTTGGTTCCATTGATCAATATTGTTTTTCTACTTCTCATTTTCTTCATGTTGACCTCAAGTTCGATAAGTGGAGTTTTGCAGGCAGAACTTCCTGATGCGCAATCTGCAAGTAAAGTTCCCGGAAAAAATATTGTGATTAAAGTATCTCGCGCAGGTTTGCTGGAGCTTAACGGAGTAGCTGTTGAACTTGATGATGTTCAAAGTCACATGGCACAGGTTTTAGCACAAACCAAAATTAAAGCGGTAGAGATACACGGAGACAAAAATATTAAATTCGGTCTATTTGGCAGAATAATTGAAGATATTCGTAGTGCAGGAGTCGAAGACTTTATTTTTGCTACACATAAACCTCTGGAACCTTGAACTAATTTGTCGCTTACTAACTATGCCTAGAAATCGTATTGCAATGCCAGGATTAAAAAAGAGTCGGCAGCTTTTACATCCGCAGGTGTTTCGTTGTCATAATCGAGAATATGAGACAGGTTTAATGACCAGGCTTCAGCTAAACGGGTGCTCAAACCCGCTTCATTACGAAGTGTGAATTCTCCAACATTTTCAAAACTGGGGAATAAAATTGTTTTATTTTTAAAGCTTAAGTTCTCTGAGAATTGATAGTCGAATACTCCAGAAAATCGACCCGTCATGAACTGAGTGTCAGTCCCTGTTTTTAAATCTTCAGAAAAATATGTGATGCCAGCTTCCAGTTTTAAATTTTTTATTGGATCATCCCAAACTACGTAGCCAAGTCCCGGACCAATCGCTAATCTTAAATTGAGATTTTTAAATTTATCCTTGAGTGCCTCGAGTGATAATAGTCCATACCATTTCTCGTTAAAGAAATGATTATACTGCCCTCGGCCCAAAGTATTTCTGGAAGTGATTTTATCGTCCTCTTCCGTGTAAATAGTCCTGAACTTGATCTCGAACTCTTCTGTGTCGAGCTTTAGTTTTCCCTCACCACCAAAAGTAATAGTTAATCGGTCTGTATTGCCTGTCTGTTGAGTACCACCAGCAAAAAACTTTCCCTTCCAGTTTTTTGGTTCAACTTTGGGAGCATTGATTGAAACTATTTCATCAAACGGAATAATGGCTCTTCTGGAAGACTTGGTAGTCTTGATTGAATAAAGACCATCTTTGGTGGGGTTCAGTTTTCCTTTAACCGACCACCCATTTTCAAGTTGCACGCGAACGGGATGATCGGTCCTTAATGATTTAACCTGAGACTTATCCAGTTCAATACTTTTTGAGTAGGGAGTCGAAATTTTCAAAATGCCTTTTGACAGGGTCAGTACTTCCCCTGAAATCTTGTCCTTATTTTTCAAAAATATCTCATCGGAGTAACCTTGCTTTGGGACAAAAAGAAGAGAACAAAATACAATTAATGAGATGATAAAGATACTTGTAGGTTTCATGGACTTGTTGTTTTGTTAGAGTTTTTGTTGTAGAGAATGATAATGAGTAACACTAGTTTGTGTTTGACTGAGTTGGGTCAAGTGGACTGATCCTTACTGATCGAGAGAATAGATTGTTGACGTTATTCTGCGGGGTAGAGAATGTACAAACTGGTATGGGGAAGAGCCTTATTATAAAAAATACGGCTCTATAATCCCTGTTTGCTCATGTATTCTTCAAAATGCTTGTGGTACATGATATCCCATTCGGGGGAACCTTCGCGAGGCGCATTGGCGTAGGTACTCATTATACGGCGGGCTTCTGCATCGGCTTTATCGTCAAGCTGTAAAATATCGGTCATGACCCTGGTGATGTCCAGGCGGATATCATTAAGGTCGACTTTATAATCCAATTCATCGCGTTTAGCAAAATCTCGAACGATAAGGCTACTGATGTGGTTGATCTTTTCTCGACTGATTTTCATAAATTATTTGCTTTTTAAAGGATGAGTCCACGCTCACGGACTAATTTTGATTTTACCATCTGGAAGACTCGCCCATAATCCATCATATCTCTCTCATACTCTTGAGTTTTGGATTCGAGTAAGGTTTTTACTTCTTCATTGAGCAGGTCTTCAACCATGAGATCTTCAGTAATTATTTCATTAATGACGGCTTGCAGTTTTTCAGGAGTCTCTTCCCATATAATCAGATCTTGATCGATTAAGGATTTAACAATTTTTTTGGTAAGAAGCTCGGTAAGTTCTTTTGTGATACGCATTGTTTCGGCAGTTAAAGTTTAATTTTATTAAAGAGCGGGAGACGGGATTCGAACCCGCGACATTCAGCTTGGGAAGCTGACACTCTACCAACTGAGCTACTCCCGCCTGATCAGTCAGCGTTTTTTTCACCCAGTATTAAAAAACAATTTGTGTCAGTTACTTGTATATCAATGATCGGAGTTTTCTGCTGATGCATCTCCTGAATGACCTTATTGACCATAGTTTCTATAGCCTTTGCACCTTCTTCGGCAATATCAAGAACTCTGATACCTGTAACTTTTTTGTTGTTAAGGGACATTCAATTTGAAGTTGACCCGGCGTACTGCCCGTCCATAGACCGTTTCTCTTTGTATTTAAAGGAGAAACGAGTTTTAGGGTATGACCAAATTTTCAAACATTATCCACTATTTATTCTTTGTAATCAATATTAATTGAAAACCTTAAGAAAAAGTGATTCCAGTGATTTTGTTTGAGAAAGGTTATTGAAATTATTCTGTCAATTGAGTAAGATGACAAATTAAAATAACTCATGAAAACACAAAAAGTTGCGGGAACGTGGCGGTTTTCCAGGTTCCCACTTTTTATTTGAATTTGGGCTCAATAAGGCTCGAGCGAGGAAATTTGTGGTTAAAGAAATAAACTTTAAGGAAAAGATACCTGTCACTCATCATTTAATTGAGCTTAAAAACAGGTTGGTGCAGGTGACCTTGGTCGTTGCTGTATTTTTTGGTGTTTGCTTCTATTTCATCGATTTCCTTTTATTATGGCTGCAAGATCCTCTGCCCGCAAAGTATGCCGAACTCACTTTTATTACTCCCACAGAGCCATTTTTTACTGCTATGAAGGTCTCCTTCATGGGGTCCATGTTCATTTCGATGCCATGGATTTTGTACCATGTCTGGGGCTTTATCGCTCCTGGGTTAAAGGTTAAAGAAAAGAAGATCACTGCTTCTTTTGTCGCCTTTGGCACCGCTTTCTTCCTTTTTGGTGGCTTGTTTTGTTATTTTCTTGTTGTTCCACTGGGGTTGAAGTTTTTACTCAATTACGGCACGGAATGGTGGAAAATGCAGGTCACCATCGGCTTTTATTTTTCCTTTGTTGTGAAGATGATATTGGCCTTTGCATTTGCATTTCAAACTCCACTCATCATGGTATTGTTGACCAAGTTTGGAGTAGTGAATACTGTAAAGATGAAGCTTTACCGCAAATGGGCATTTCTCGGAACGTTTGCTCTTGCAGCAGTTTTGACTCCCCCTGATATTATCACCCAGGTTCTACTGGCATTCCCGCTTTATGGTTTATATGAGTTTGGTGTTGTGGTTTCTCGGTTTTTTGAGGATCCCAAAAACCGGGAATTAGCTTTCAAACAAATGCAAGCGGAGGCGGCAGCCAAGAAAGCTTCTAAAGAAGCGGCGCAAAGGGCGACTATGGCAGCTAAACAAGCTAAAGCTCCGAAGAAAACTCGTAAAGCTTCCTGATCAAACTAAAAATACCAGAAGGGAAATCAATCGTGGGTGGTGAAACACGATTAAAGCTTCTGCTACAGCAAATCCTGTGTGCACCAGTATAGGCACTACTATGGAGCCTGTAGCTCTTAGTAGCCCCACTGATATCGTTCCTAAAATTAAATTCCCCAAGCTTGGTTTGAAGTGAAACAGGCTGTATAGCAGACCCCCAGCAATCATTGCTTGTCCTACATGTTGTTTTTTTAAAAAGTGGTTGATAACCAAGCCTGTCACAAATACCTGATCGACGAATGTTATGACGATGGCAGTGAAAATATTGCCAGATAGAGAATTGTTGAAACCCATTTCGGCAGGTACTCTAAGGTCTGCTCCTGCAAACAATTCTGATTGTGACAGTCCTGCTTCAATCAACAAATTATCCAGTAAAGGCACACTGATAACAGGAATTAGTCCCAGTAAAACTCCTAACCCCAGTAGTTTACCGAAGTTGGTGAAGCCTAGTTCTTGTGGAGACACATGTTTTAAGGCAAGGGCCAGCACTAAAACAAAAGCAAAATAAAGTATTGGCCAGTACTCATAAATAAACTGATTGTCTGGAAAAGCCAGATTGACTGCTGGAAAAAGAACCAGAAAATAGAAGGCTAGAACTGGAGTGATAGTTTTCAAACTGTGATGTTGAGAGCGAGGTTTACCCTTTTCCAAGACTCTTGATCTGAATCACGGGGATGTTATTGCGGGGTCTTTTGCTGGTTTATTAAAACCAGATATATGAACTGTAGTTTCTTTTTCTGATAGTTGACCACTGAGATGATTTTTTACTGTGAGTGGGATACCGCTGATATGGACTTTATTGTCGTCAGAGTAAAGTTCATCCTGCAAGAGCGTGGTATTGAGGTAAAACCCCCCAAAGATCAGGGCGGAGAGTACGCAGGACTCAAGGAATATGTTTTTCCACATAACAGATTGGTTAAATTGATTATATACCAACTGCATTTTAAAATGTTTTACTGGCAATTACAACCTAATAGGCATGTTCACCAACTTGGTTGACAAAACCTGTTTCTTTATTTAGTATCTCGTTTAAGTTAAACTATCCATAGCACCCACCCGGGTATATATTTTTCACTAAGGACCAACCATTCTCCTCAAAATTGTTGAGGCAAGTTTTTAACCTGAAAATATCATGAAAAAAATTGCTATCGCTTCCGATCATGGAGGATTCGATCTTAAGGAAAGTATCATCGCCCATCTGTTAAATACAGGCTGGGAAGTGGATGATTTGGGCCCGCATAGCGGGGATTCTGTGGACTACCCTGACTTCGGGATAAAGCTTGCCGAAGAGGTTTCTCAAAAAAAAGTTGAACGTGGCATCGTGATTTGCGGCACGGGTATAGGAATGTCTATTGTTGTTAATCGCTATCCGGGGATCCGTGGGACTCTATGCTCCGATGTGTTCACGGCTAAATTATGCCGCGAACATAATGACTCAAATATTCTGGTCATGGGGGGTAGGGTGATAGGTAAGGGGTTGG
>JAJDBI010000239.1 GCA_029261435.1 Nitrospinaceae bacterium | reverse complement strand
TTGGATGCCGTTTGGCGGGCGTAAAGCTTCCGGGCTGGGTGTTGGGGGAATTCTTCCCACCATGATAGAAATGACCGAAGAGAAACTATTGGTATTTCGATCAAAGCTTATTTAACGATACAGATGACCATGCCTTTTCCATTGATTATCTTGATCGTCCTCACTCTTTTGAGTTCTTCGCAACAAAGCCGGGCAGAACCATCACCTTCTATGGTCGTTATTCCAGCAGGAAATTATAAAATTGGCTTCAAAATCGACCAGGCTTTATCCGAGTGCCTCAAACATAATGACCCCTGCAAAAGGAAGTGGTTTGAGGACGAAGAACCTGTCCACACCGTTTATCTGGACTCCTTTTTAATGGATAAGTTTGAAGTCACCCAGAAAGAATTCTCCAGAAGAACCGGAAACAATCCATCAGAGTTTAAGGGTGAATCTTTACCGGTAGAAAAGGTGACCTGGCAGGAAGCCCGGCAATATTGCAAGTTAGCAGGAAAGCGTCTACCGACAGAAGCCGAATGGGAAGTTGCCGCCAAAGGAGGGAAAGAAGTGATTTATTCATGGGGCGATGAAGTTCAATCAGGAAAAGCTAATTTTTGTGACCAACATTGCGAAAAAAGATGGAGCGCAAAACAGTTCAGAGACGGGTTCGAAACCACAGCTC
The DNA here is from genome assembly GCA_029261435.1 of Nitrospinaceae bacterium. GTDB lineage: Bacteria > Nitrospinota > Nitrospinia > Nitrospinales > VA-1 > LS-NOB. The sequence goes on along the minus strand of JAJDBI010000239.1, from coordinate 25,084 downwards.
CGGTAGGGAGCTTCCCCCCCAATGGGTATGGATTATATGACATGGGAGGCAATGTCTATGAATGGGTATTCGATTGGTATGAAAAAGAATATTATGAACACTCGCCAACCAAAAACCCCAAAGGTCCGTTGACAGGTAAGTACAAGGTCATGCGTGGAGGATCGTGGATCAATTATGCTGTGGGAACACGGCCCACTGACCGCACCGACGCCAAGCCTGGCAAGCGATTAAACTTTGCCGGTTTTCGTTGCGTCAAATAATCTGTAATTAGGATTTCAAATCCCCTGCGCACCTGAAACCCGCCCCGTCTGCCTTAAGCTGGAAGTGAGCATCCTTACGGTTAGCCGATCTCATACTGGAAATACCCTGATTCCAGGCTCCACCCCGATAAACTTTTTGTGTGATAGAAAAAGCTCCCACACAATCAACCCCGCTACAAGTATCCAGTTCCGGTCTTGGACCCTGCGGGTCTTTCTCTGGACCCATCACATAATAGTTTTCATTGATGGCCATCCAGTCCAACACCCACTCGCTCACATTGCCTGCCATATCATAAAGTCCAAAAGCATTAGGCGGGAAAGATCCCACTGGAGCAGAATTTTTAAAGCCATCCGTTATATTGGGCTCTCTGTTGTTGAGATCGCAAGTGCTGTCACAAAAATTCGCTTCCTTGCCGGTGATATTATCTCCCCAATAATATTCCCCTTGCGTTCCCCCACGGACCGCATACTCCCATTCCGCTTCAGTCGGCAATCGCAAGCCCAGTTTTTTACAATAGTCTCTGGCTCCCTCCCAGGATACCGTGTCCACGGGCATATCTCCTCCCACGTATTGAGAAGGGTTATAGCCCATAACAGTTTGAAAAAACTTTTGCCGCACTTCATATTTCGCCATCTTAAAAGAAGAGAGACAAACTTTATGAACCGGTCGTTCATCCGGGTCACCCACCTCGCTCCCCATCTGAAAACATCCTTCAGGGATGACAACCATTTCTAACTCAGGCTTCTCCCTGCCGGTTGCAATAATTTTTTTCATCACTTCTGTCTTTAGAGCTTCAACTTTTTCACGGGTAGCAGCAGGTATTCCCGAAAACTGGATTCGAGTTCGACTTTTTCGAAAGATCTTCATCTTTCCGGATTTTTTCAGAAACACCCTATAATGCGGGACGGGTCCTTCATGATCTTTTTTCAGAAACTGGCTGAACGCATCATCACTTTTACCTGACTCATCCACAGCCATCACATTTTCATCTACCAACTCTGCCTCTAAAATACCGGCATCAGTGTGAACCCGAATGTCTCTCCCTGTGGACGCTGGCATAGCGAGAATTGCATTCAACATTTTTTCTGCTTCGACAAATTTCTCCAACTTTATCTTTGTATTAGCCTGGGCTCTTAATAAAATAAAATTATTCGGTTCCCTTTCGAGAACGGCATCAAAAATTTTCTCGGCCTTATCATACTCCCCTAGCAGAAATGCCTTCTCACCCTCCTCCAGCGAACCGAGACTATCTTCCGCCAATACTGGAGTTACGACTCCCACAGTAATCAGCACAACTAAAATTATTGCGTAGACTCTAGACATGGTTTCCTTCTTCAATCTAAAACTATCAACTACAGTTATATAAAATAGGATCAATTAAATAGTGCGAGCAATTCATTATACAGACTTCTCAATCAGGAAAACAGGTTCAGACAAATTTTTGATCAAAAGGGAACCAATAGGCTAGCAGAGCAAGATGACAGACTCTTTCAATATTCAATTTGCTTTTGACAATGCGTCATCAATCGACTTTAAGAAATCTGGGACATCAATGGGCTTGGTGATATATGAACAAAACCCCAAACCCATAGCCATCTTTTTATCCGATTCCATAGCATCAGCACTCACCGCTATTACCGGAATATTTGAGGTGTTTTCAATGGACCTCAATTTTTTAAAAACACTAATTCCACTCAGATCTGGAAGGTTTATATCAAGTAAAATAAGGTTGGGGCTTTGCTCCCTTGCCATCTCAATTCCCAAGCCTCCATCAATAGCCGATATCAACCTAATATTCTCCTTACCGCGTAGTATTTGTTCAACCAATTCCAGATTAGCAGGGTTATCCTCTATATATAAAACCGTCATAACATTCTGAGAAGTCTCAAGGCTACTGGAATTTCGATCAATTTTTTCTTTAAGGACAGATGGTTCATCGGTAACTGGCAGTGAAAAATAAAAACAGCTGCCCTTTCCTATCTCACTGGTTAGTCCAATCGCTCCATTCATCAACTCGATCAACTTTTTGGATATCGACAGTCCTATTCCCGTTCCTTCGATCCCAGAATCTTCCCCTCCCAACCGTTCAAAGGGTTTGAAAATAATATTTTTATTTTCCTCTTTGATTCCAGGTCCACTATCTTCCACAAGAAATATAAGTTTGTGACTTTCTATCTTATAAGCAAGCGTTACAGACCCTCCAACCCGATTATATTTTATGGCGTTGGTGATTAGATTGACCAATACCTGCTTCAACTTAAGTCTGTCCGCCATGACAAAGATGCGACGCTCGACAGGACATTGATCAATCAGGACCACAGATTCCTTTTCAGCCATAGGCTTCACAAGATCAAGCACGTCATTTTTCAATTCAAAAATTTCTACGGGCTCTATTGAAGCTCTTAGTTTTCCCTCTTCAATTGTTGAAAGTTCCAGAACTTCGTCAATCAATTCCAATAAATGATTTCCAGCCTTCAAAATAGGGTCAACCATGTTTTTCACTTCCTGGAATTTTCCGTATACAGGGCCCATTTGTAGCAACTGGGCAAATCCTAAAATAGCATTCATGGGAGTTCTTAACTCATGACTCATTCTGGAAAGAAATTCCGTTTTAGCAAGGCTGGCCTTTTCCGCCATTTCAGTAGCTTCAACCAGAGACGAGTTAATTTGTCCCTGCCTCCATGTCAGCCAGATAACCCCACATGCCGCAAAAACCAAAAATCCAAACACTCCATAAAAAGATTTCTTTACCTCAAATAAGAGACTATAAGCTTCCTCGTAATCGATTTCACTGGCAACTCCAAACCTGAATTCTGACAGCCAACTCCACACACCAATTACTTTGACGCCACGATAACTTCGATACCCTTCAATATCAAACCCCGACTGTTGCTGAAGAGCGCTCTTTACCATCCGAGTAAACGGCCATTTATCAGGCTTGTGGGAAGGTTGAAATCCTTCGAGCAAATTCCCTCCAGGGTCTCTGATTTCCACATTGAGTGATGAAGTTGCAGACGGCTCCAATATCCCCAACTGCCTTAGGCTTTCATCAAAGCGACCTTTAGTCAATCTATTGCCAGAAACATCAAAGGCATAAGTTTCGCCGCTCTTACCAAATTGCGAAATACCAAAAATCTCTGTAAAGACCGCTTCAGGACTAAGGAAAAACGCAAGAACAGCCGCAAATTTCCCCTGCGAATCATAAATCGGTGAGCCAACTAATAAGATGGGTTTATTTTCACGCAAAACTCCATCCTGATCCAGAAGAGCAAGTTCATTTTTAAACGGAAGTGAAATAACGGTATTTCCGAGGCGAACCAAGTCAAAAAGACGTTCCCCCTCAGAAATGCTGACCAGCCACCGGGTCCCTACCACCCCATCCAAAGGCGACCCAATCTCCAAACCTTCATCATTAAGAATGGAAAACCCGTTGAAAGAAAGACTTTTTGATAAAGGCTCCAGATGTTCATGAATCACCTTCAGTTCTGCAGAGCCCACAATAGAGGAGGCCTCTCCCTGAACTTCATTCACCTTTTTTATGAGAGCTTGAATTTTGTTTTGGAATTTCTTATCAGAAGCGATGGTGGAAACATCCATGGCAATACTCCGCTTCCAGATTTTTATCATCTTTATGGACTGGGGAAGCCTATCGGCAAGTTGACTCAAGACACTGGACTGGGTCTCCTTCTCAATATGGGATAACCCAAGCCAACCTAATCCCGCGAGCACAATCAAAATGACAAAGGACAGAAGGATCACAAAACTCAAACGCGATGAGTCTGGTTTTTTGGAATTACCGTTTATAGTCAACTTTTCACCATCAAATAGTTCATACAGCTAAGTGGTGCTAACCATGCATGTTGCTGTTTTATAAATCTACTGTGTCGCCGGTGCTATCAGGTAAGTTGGATCTATGCTGTCTAAAGTTTTCATAAATTCCACGATGTCTTTTTTTTCAGTATCGGTTAAACCGATGGGAGATATAAACGAGCTTTTAATAGAATCGTCCTCTCCTCCCTGATCATAAAACTCTACCACCTCTTCCAAAGTTTTCAACGAACCGTCGTGCATGTAGGGTGCAGTGCGTGAAACGTAAATCAATGTAGGTGTTTTGAAAGCCCGTAAATGAAACTTTTCTCCAGTGACCTTTTCCCTCCCGACATCTTCACCTGCGAAACCTACAGCAGAAACCCCTATATTATGAAATTGGTCATCTGTAAACCTCGGGCCATTATGGCAGATGGAACACTTGGCCTTGCCAAAAAATAGCTTCATACCCCTTTGCGCAGAAAGAGACATGATCGATTTATCTCCTTTCCAAAACTGATCGTAAACGGTCTCATTAGATTTCAATGTCCGCTCAAATGTGGCGATTGCCTGAGAAATTCTTTTCGGTGTGATCGCAGAGTCACCGAATGCCGCTTTAAACAAAGGGGGATATTCCGGAATCGCACTCAATTCAGTGAGCAAAGCTGGGAGCGATTGATTCATTTCAAATGGATCTTGAATCGGCATCAGAGCTTGCTCCTCCAGGCTTTTGGCTCTACCATCCCAGAACTGAAATCGACTGTACCCACTGTTCAACAACGTTGGCGAATTTCGGCCTAGTTCTTTTCCTTCAAACCCGATAGCCCGAGGTTTTGAGTCCGTCCAGTTTTGATTTTTAAAATGGCAACTTGAACAACTCATCGCGTTGCTACCCGATAAGCGCGAGTCGAAAAACAAAATCGAGCCGAGTTTTTCCTTTTCCGGAGAGGGAGGGTTATCCGCAGGATAAGGCATGGGGGGCAACGGTTCATAGACTACCGCCCAAGCTACAGAACCCAATAAAATGATAGTTTGAACCAGTAATCCTGAAAGAATATTTTTGATTTTAAACGCTTTCATTAAAAATTTCCTTTTATATCTGAGTATCTCTAGTCTCAGACAACAAATAGAATCAGTCAATTATTATTAGATATGATTTAGAAAATATCCCTACACACTTGAACTTCTTCAAATCCACACTCATTTAAATTTTGATACCGCTAAAAAACGATACAATATTTACGCTGGCAGTGGTAACCTTTCAGTTTTCCACAACATTGATTAATAATGCTTTTAAGGTAAACCACGCTTAACCATGAAAATCTGGGTTCTAATATTGCTGATCGCTCTGGGTACTCCCGGTTGCTCTAAAGACTTAAATGAACCTCCTTTGCCTTTACTGCCGGGGGCCGAACCTTCGGCAAAATCACGCAACGACCTTGGCATTGAGCACTATCAAGCTGGAAGATATTTTGATGCTTTACTACAATTCAACCAGGCAAATTTTGCCGACCCGACCTCGGGCGAGACCCACTTCAACCTTGGCTTGGCCTACCTTCAGGAAGGCAACAAAGAAAAAGCCATCAAAAATTTTCGTACAGCAAGAAAATTGGCTAGAGGAAACCCGGGGATTCTTGAATCTTCAATAGCGAATGAATTGTTGCAGAAAAATCAGGGATAATGAGGTTTTCTTATATTCAGTTTTTTCATTCTGGACAACAGAGTTGTGGGAGGGGTGCCAAGTAGCAGGGCTGCGCCATCCTGACCGAAAACTTTCCAACCGGTTTTCTTTAGTGCATTCAAAATATTTTCCTGATCCAATATTCTGATTTCCTCAAAAGACAATATTTTTTTATTTTTGTCCCATTCATTATCAATGACCGTTTTTTTATCGCTTCGGTTTTTTGGCAGATCAAATTTCAATTTTCCCTGTTGAGAAATAATAACGGAGCGTTCAATAATATTCTGCAACTCCCGCACATTTCCCGGCCAATCATAGTTAATCAATTGGAACACATTGGCTTTACTCAACTGAGGATCCTGGGTCTTGAATTTCTTCGCAGCGAGCTTTAAAAAATGGGCCGCTAATAAGGGAATGTCATCTTTTCTTTTCCTAAGCGATGGCACGTCTATGGGAAAAACATTTAAACGATAAAAAAGGTCTTCTCTAAAATTCCCCCGCTCCACCTCTACTTTTAAATCGCGATTGCTGGCGGCAATTATCCGCACATCGACGTTACGCGTCCTTTCATCACCCACTCGCTCAAAGGTGCCCTCCTGTAAAACCCGTAGCAGTTTACTTTGTAAATCCAACGGGATTTCACCGATTTCATCAAGAAACAAAGTTCCCTGATTGGCCAGTTCAAATCGACCGACCCTGTCCCGAACCGCTCCGGTAAAAGCTCCTTTAATATGACCAAAAAACTCACTTTCATAAAGCTCTCGAGGAATCGATGCACAATTAACCCGCACCATAGTGTGTTTTTTTCTAGGGCTTCGCCTATGAATCTCATGAGCGATCAACTCTTTTCCCGTTCCAGATTCTCCCGTAATGAGAGAACTCGCGTCTGTTGGAGCAACCATTTCAATTTGTCGGAGAATAGTTTCCAAGGCAGGACTCTTCCCGACAATATCTCCAAAAGCCTGAAGCTCAATCACTTCTTCATAGAGGTATTCTTTCTCAATCTCCAGCTGTTCCCGCAATCGACATATTTCTTTAAAAGCCTTTTCTTTTTCCTCTTCAATTTCTTTGCGTGCTGAAATATCACGAGAGAACGAAACAGCATATTCCCGTCCATCGAATTCAACGAAGTTAACCGTCACCTCAACAGGAATAATGGACATACTCTTGGTTTGGTTTTGAGCCTCAAAAGCAATGCTCTTCTCCTTTTGCAGTTCTTTCCAGAATTTAGCCCAGGTCTTTTTATTGGAGTCGGGGTCGATATCCTGAATAGTAAGCCCGATCAACTCCTCTTCTGTATAGCCCAATTGTCTACAGGCAGAGTCATTGGCCTTCAGAATGATTCCATGACAATCATGGAAAATGATCGCATCTGCAGAACACTGGATGGTGAACCGTGCGAGCTCCAATGTTCTTTTTTTACTAATATCCATCTTTGTATTCACTCAATCAGGACTAATGGTTTCATCTCTCAAAATATACTATTTTTCGTAGAATAACTACTATATTTCATGCTTCTACTATATTTCGTATACATCATTAACCCCATAACCCCTTACAAAGCAATAAATATCGTATATGGCATGATCCATGCTGTGCATAGTTATAAAATCCTGGCTCCCAATATTTAAGGAGGTACACCATGACGATCAAAACAAGTCCCACTAAACTTAAACTTAAAGGACTGGACCATTTTGCCCTGAACGTTAAAGATATGAAACGGTCAGAAAATTTTTACCAACAAGTGCTGGGGTTTCCTGTCATTCACAAAACCCAAACCCAGGCAGGCTTACAGCATATTGAGGTGGATGCAGGAAATGTAGCGATCGCTCTTTTTGAATCCCCTGAACTTGATTTAAAAGCCGCCCATAAAACCATGACCGATGACGGGTATCTGCATTTCGCTTTCGGCACCACTTATGACCATTTTGATGCCACACTTCAGGCCCTTAAAGAGAACGGAGTAGAGACAGACGGTGAACCCCGTGACTGGGGCAGCAGTGTATCCATTTATTTTCGTGATCCTGATGATCATCAATTGGAAATTAATTTCGCCAAATAAAGGAGCAGGATCATGATTCAGGACAAAGTTGTTTTGGATTTTAAAATTTACCCTCCTGAATCACAAAGGGTGGGGCAATTTGATGGAGGCCGCATCACCGAAATCAAGCCGATCGGATTCCCTCATGAAGGGCCCAGGATAAAAAATCTGGGGCCTCTATTTTACTGGGCCTGGGCCAGCGCAAAGGGGCATGGAAAAATCGCCCTGCATCCGCATCAGGCATTTGAAATCATGAGTTACGCTTTAGAAGGGGAAATCGGGCATTACGATAGTTTAGGAAATAAAAGTCGGGTTAAAGCAGGTGGTGCACAGGTTATACAAGCAGGCTCTGGAGTTTCCCATGAAGAGGAGACAGTGGGAGATAATACCGACTTTTTCCAAATCTGGTTTGACCCCAATATCAGGAAAACTCTCCAGAGCAAACCCACTTATAACGAGCACAAGAATGAAGACTTCCCAATAGAATCAAAGGATGGCGTCACTTCCAAAACCATCATAGGAAAAGGTTCGCCAGTCACTCTGGTTTCTGAAGCGATCATGAATGACATCTCCATCGACCCCGATCGACAGTTCCATCACCAGCTTGGCCAGGAAAAAACACTGGCACTGGTGGTCATCTGCGGCAAGGGACTCCTGTTCGACATGCAAACCGGATCAAAACATCCCATAAACAAAAAAGACTTTGCAATGATTCATGCACAGAGTGGCGGGGATATTTCAATGCACGCTGACTCCGATTCCCTTTTACGTGTCGCAGCAATAGAAGTACCAGCAAAGGTGGACTATCCCCTGTACCGAAATCAATAGAAAGGCAATCAAATGAAAGCATTTTTTCAGACTGACACAAGCGTCAACAATCTCATCATTCGAGTGATGCTCGGAATCGTTGTATTTCCTCACGGTGCCCAAAAACTCCTAGGGTGGTTCGGAGGATATGGGCTTGAAGGTACTCTGGGTTTTTTTACAAACCAATTGGGAGTTCCGATGATCGTAGCCATACTTGTGATCTTGGGTGAATCACTCGGGGCGTTAGGGTTGATCACCGGATTTTTGACCCGTTTTTGCGCAGCGGGAATACTAATCATCATGACAGGTGCCATCGTCATGTCTCATGCAGCCAATGGCTTTTTTATGAACTGGTCCGGAAAGCAAGGTGGAGAAGGCTTTGAATATCACCTTCTGGCCATTGCCTTGTGCATTCCCCTTCTGATAAGTGGTGGAGGGCTGTTTTCTGCCGATGGTTTTATTACAAAACGTTTCCCCTTTTTACTGAGCAGAAAAACTGTTAATTAATAAATTATTTATCAAATACTTCTCGTGGAGAAATAAATGAAGCCTGCTATTGCTCTTCTCACCCTCACTCTAATGCTATCAGTCTCAAGCTTGGCAGAAGCTGAAGAGAAAAAAGAAAATCTGGTGTGGGACGCCGGAACGGTTCAACTCAAACTTGAAAAGTTGGCAGAGGGGGTCTATGCATTTTATCCAACAGACGCTAAGGAGAAAAATTCTAAAGGCTATCCCGTGGCAACATCTGGCGGGTTTGTTGTGGGCGACAAGGAAGTACTCGTTGTCGAATCAATGGTAAACAAACGCCTGGCAGACCAGGTCATGGGCTTTGTAAAATCAGTGTCGGACAAGCCCATTCACTACGTTGTCAACACCAGCTACCATGGTGACCATGCTTATGGTAATTACGCTTTTCCTCAAACCGCTAAAATCATCCAGCACAGCAATACCAAAGCTTTCATGGATAACAAAGAAGGTTTTGAAGCAGATAAAAAATGGATGACACAATATTTTGGCACAAACCGTGGCATTGAGGATGCCGTGGCACGCACAGCCGACATTGTTGTCGATAACAAAAAAACCATCGATCTTGGAAATATAAAAGTTGAAATCATGCACCTGGGTTTTGCCCAAACAAAAGGAGATTTATTTGTATGGGTGCCTGATTCAAAAGTTTTTTGGACCGGAAACTCTGTTGTCGCGCAACCACCTGCCCTGCCCTGGTTACTGGATGGCAAGCACGAAGAAGTTCTGGCTACGATGAAAAAAATTCGTTCTTTCCTTCCTGACAATGCCATTGTCATGCCGGGACACGGTATCCCTGTTAAACCCTCCGACTTGGATTTTACCATTAGATACCTCGAAACCTTACACCGGGAAGTTAATAATGCGGTGGCAAAAGGAATGACTCTGGAACAAGCACAAAAAAACATCACCATGCAGGGTTTCCAGGGCTATGCGTTGTGGAGATGGGTACATTCCGGGGTTAATATCCCCAACACATACAAAGAGCTTTCCAAGTAAATATAACTGCGCATGGAACTGAACTTTGTTGAAATCAGATCGTATTAAAAAATAATAATTAAGGAAACTATCATGGAATTTTTAGAAACTGTTCAACAACGCCGATCTATTAAATCCTATCAGCCAGACAAAGAAATCAGTGATGCTGAATTAAAGGAGTTAATGCAGGAAGTGGTTCTTAGCCCAAGCTCCTTCAACCTGCAACACTGGACATTTATCGCGGCCCGAGACACCGACCTTAGAGAAAAAATCAAGGCTGCCGCCTGGGGCCAGGAACAGGTAGGAACCTGCTCGGTATTACTGGTTATTTGCGGAAAATTAAACGCCCATCAGGATGCTCCTGAAATCTACCAGGGAGTCGCACAAGGGATACAGGATAAAGTCCTCCCCTTGATCAAAGGTTTCTACGATGGCAAGGAGCAACTACAAAGAGATGAAGCTATCCGTAGCGCATCTTTGGCCGCCATGACATTAATGCTGGCGGCTCAGAACCGAGGATGGGCCACCGTGCCAATGATTGGTTTTGATCCAGAAGCGGTTTCTCAATTGGTAAACCTAGAGCCAAATTATATTCCAGTCATGTTGATGGCGGTTGGGTTTAAGAAAGAAGACCCGCGCCCCAGGGATTACCGCCGACCCATCGAGGAAGTGTTTAAAATAAACACTCTTGATGGACCCGGCTTGAAGGGATAGAGCGGTTTACGATTTTTTTTGATATACTGTTTATTCCTAACATTTACAGAAAGGTGCGCAATGATCATCGTCATGACTCCGGATGCGACACCGGAACAAGTTGAAAAGGTAGAAGACACCATACGCGAACTCGGTTACACTCCGCATAAAATTGCCGGTGTGGAACGAAAAGTGATAGGTGCCGTTGGCGATGAACGGGGCAAAGACCGCCTGCAATCTATAGAAACCATGGGTGGGGTCGAAAGTGTATTCCCCATTCTCAAACCTTATAAACTTGCCAGTCGGGAAGTGAAACCTACCCCCTCTGTGATTCAGGTAGGTGGAGTCAACATCGGCGGGCCTGCTATCGCCATCATTGCAGGACCGTGCTCGGTAGAAAGCAAGGATCAGATATGCACCACTGCAAATCTGGTAAAAAGTGCCGGGGCCAACTTTCTTCGAGGAGGTGCCTACAAGCCGCGAACTTCGCCCTATAGTTTTCAGGGGATGGAAGAAGACGGACTCAAACTACTGGCCTCCGCCAAGGAAGTTTCTGGCTTACCCATTGTCACTGAAGTGATGAACCCGCGCGAAATTGACCTGGTCGCAAAATATGCCGACGTCATTCAAGTCGGGGCCCGGAACATGCAAAATTTTTCATTATTGAAAGAGCTGGGAAAGATCGACAAGCCCATTCTTTTAAAACGAGGCATGATGAATACCATTAAAGAGTTTCTCATGTCTGCCGAATATGTTCTTTCCGAAGGCAACAACAAGCTGATACTTTGCGAACGAGGAATCCGCACCTTTGAAACCGCGACTCGAAACACTCTCGATATCAGCTGTATACCCGTCTTGAAAAAAGAAACTCACCTTCCCATCATTATTGATCCCAGCCATGCAACCGGACATTGGGATATGGTTGAATCCATGTCGCGCGCATCCATTGCCGCTGGTGCTGATGGGCTGATCATTGAGGTTCATCCCGACCCAGTCAAAGCCTTTTCTGACGGGCCGCAGTCTCTGAAGCCGGCAAAATTTGCAAGCCTTATGGAAAACCTTCGACCCTTTGCCGAATTAATGGGCCGGACCCTCTAGCGAGGTAAGTAATAGCCCGTTGAGTTACAGGACGGGTTGCCAGCAGTGTCAATATAGAGCCAGGTTTCCTCCAAGTATGTCCACATCTAGTTTACCTACCACCGCTGTGAGAAAAAACAGGGTAATAGCATTTTAAGCCAGAAAAACTATTTGCCCCCGAAAAAGCAATTGCAAGTTGACTCCACGACGAGTGGTAAGTTCTTGAATTTCTAGGATTTTAGGTTTATCCTTAAACAGCTTTGATCAGCAAAATAACCTGTTTATAATTTCTTAATCAGGTTTAATAATATTTCAGCTCAGTGCTCCCTAATGAGTGATTTATATCAATCCAACCGAAAAATTGCCGAAACCTATCGGCATCAACTTCAACAAAAAATAGTTTCTCTTCATCAGGCGGGGCACTCGCCAAACAATACTGAATACGATCCACAAAAATTTTACCTGGATTTTAAAGATAGAGCTATCGGCCTGGTCCAGAAAGAAACGGACTTACTTCAAAAAGAATGTGCTGATTCCGACAACTGCCACCTGTTATTGCTTAAACAAACCGCATTGGTGGACACACTTATTCAAGCCAGTTTTTACTCAGCGGTCTGGTATTTCAATCACCAGCATGATCAGGAGTGGACCACGCAATCCGTTCCAATAGCTATAGTAGCCCGGGGTGGTTATGGCAGAGAGGAAATGTACTTCAGGTCAGACGTAGACATCCAAATCATTTCACAATCATCTCTCAGCGAAAACGATAAAAAAACTGCCGAGGAAATCATCCGACATTTTGAGTACTTGTTCATCTTTCAGGATATTTTTCCTTCTTCAATCAATTCCTGTTACACCGAAAATGAAACCTTTGAGCGCGACCTTGATCCTTCAAAAGTTCCGGAGTTTTTAGCACTTTTGGAACATCGTTTTGTAGCCGGAAACTCTCTAGTCTACAGCGAATTTAAGAGCTCCATTAAAACTGTCAGCCTGCTTTATCACGACGAAATTCAAAAGCATTGCTTGAGTCATGACGGATGCTACGAGGTGCAGAATACCGTCTTTCAACAGGAACCCAATATCAAGGAGGAAATGCGTCGCCTTTACTGGGCATTGGTCTCCATACGTTTCCTGCAAAACCTGAAAACCACTAACCAGTTTGAATTGCTCAATGAATTGTTTTCCAAAAACCTGCTGAGTCCGCTTGCTTACAAAAGCATACAAAGTGGTCTCCATCTTTTATCTCACATTCGTTTTTTCCTGCACATATTCCAGAAGGGAACTCACAGGGATACCATGAGCTATGAGGTTCGGGAAAAAATTGCCCAGTCCCTTGGGTTTGATGTGAAGACCTTTTTCCAAAAATATTTTTTCGAAGGGGTTTATCCACTAAAGCGGTTCAGTCGAAACCTTTACTGGGAGAGCATGGCGGCAGACACCAAGAAAAAGAAAAGCTTGTCAGAGTTCTTCTCGCTCAACTCGCAAAATCAAATTTACTTTGAGAAAAATCCCGAGAGTTTGTATACCCAGGATCCTTTATGGCTCTTCAAGGTTTTTATATGGGTTGCTGAAAGAGACTATTATATTTCCTATGAAGTGATACGTGCCATTGAGCAACATGTCGACCAGGCATATCCCATTTTCATGGATGAAGAATCCAAACTGAAAATTCAGAACTGCTTCAAACGATATATCCGGGGAAAATATTTCGCAAAAGCCCTTCGCCTGCTCCATGAATTCGGAATATTGGGGGATTATTTCATTCCCGCGTTCAACAATCTGAAAGGTATGTTGCAGGATATTTATGTGCACAAATTCCCAACAGACATTCACATTCTTTCCGCTCTGGATGTCTTAAACGGATTGGAGTTTCGTGATACGGCCGACCCCTTCCTCTCAGAGCTTTATCATTCTCAAAGAGATAAAACAGCCATTAAGCTTGCCGTCTTACTGCATGATATCGGCAAAGGTGCAAAGGTTGGCGATCAGAACGAAGAGTTGGTTGGAGCGCGAATGATTCCACAAATTTTAAACAGCCTTGGGTATAGTGACAAACCCAAAAGAGTGGACGATGTTGCGTTTCTAGTGGAAAAACATTTGACCATGTATGACCTCATGCTTCTCGACCCGGAAGCCGACGACACCTATGACATGGTGCTTGACCTTGTCAGTCACGACAAGGAAAGGCTCAAGATGCTGATTCTGCTCACCCATGCAGATCGTGGTGGAACCAAAATGGATATGTCCTCCTCACAAATCAAACAACTGAAACTATTCTACCAGTATACCCTGCACCACAAGAAACGGGAGAGCGTTCCCAACAACATAAAACTGGAGTTCCTGAAAATGGTTCGCCTGCCTCGGGAACTGCAATCACAACTGGAAATCTATTATAGGTTTATCCAGTCGCGAGAACCTTTTTTAGCCGAAATGCTTTTCAGGCCGGGGCAACCTTCTGAGTTGATTGTCTGCACGCGGGATACGCGAGGATTTCTTCATAAAGTTTCTGCGGTACTGGCATTCAACCAACTGGATATTGTCGAAGCCAATATCCAGACCTTGAACGATAAAGTTTTTGATGTCTTTAAAGTTATTGACTCTACAGGCAAGCCCATAGACTACGGTGATTTCTTTTTCATCCAGCAACGTATTCAGGAAGACCTGCAACGTATTTTTATAAACAAGGAACCGCTGGCATCCATATTCAAAGAAAGATCCGTTGCCAATCTTTCAGAAAAACCGCATTTCCAGGAAGTTAAACTGAAAATGAGAACTATCGGCAGATCTGTTAAACTGTCAACTCATAACCTTCCGGGCACATTCATGATGGAAACCAAAGTATTCTCGGATGCAAATATGGAATGCCAGAAAGCAGTCCTCCATACTGGTCAGGGCACCGCATCAAATGTCTTTTACTTACGCCCTGAAGATGTAGAAAAGATCATGAACAATGAAGAGCACTTTATCCAAACCATTAAAAAATCACTGCGACCTCTGATAACCGGGGAACCCTTATTCTTACAGGAAGAGTTGACACCCAGCTCATAAATATCTTTCATGAAATTTAAATCTCACCCTCTTCGGTTTATAAAAATCTTAACTTTATGCCTCATTTTATTGCCTTCACTGGCTTTATCTGATGAGCAATATAAAAGTTCCCTGGAAAAAGCGCGGAATTTAGACAAGGATAATTTTTTTGAAGATGCCGCGAGCTACTGGCAAAAAACCATTGAAGCAAATCCTCCTCCAAACATCACCCTTTACGCAAAGCTCAAGCTCAGTGAAACATACTCACGTTTGGGGCTTTTGGACAAAGCTATTGGTATCTCCAAAGCACTTACAGAATCCAACCCCGAACACTACGACTCATGGTTTCATCTGGCCAACGCTTTTGCAGCTGCAAGACAATATTCCCAGGCCGCAGAAGCGTTCAAAAAAGCATCCGCGCTAAAACCCGAAGAAGGACTGAGTCGGGTGGGGCAGGCCTTTGCATACTTTGGAAACCAGAAACCAGATTTTGCTACTGAAGAATTCATGAAGGCAATGAAAATTTTTAAGGCAAATAAGAATATATCCTGGTATCGAGATTGTCGCCTTGCTATTAATCAAATAAAAGGGTTTGCCCGTTTCCCTCCAAACTTCGCCGACCTCTGGCTGGAAAAAAACCTCAAAAGAGTTCAGGACACCTATATGAACACCGTTCTCGACCTAGATAGTTTGCTGAATTAGCAACCTTTACACATTTTCAAACCGTCCATCATCTCCCACCCTACCCTCATCAATGACAACATTAAAAAAATTTAATTTCAGATTAATACTTCTTTAATATTAATTTTATAGAATGAGTCAAGTACTTTTCTCCTCCTTTCGGGGGGAACGGGTTTGGTTCCATGATCAAATCTTTCCCCCGTCTCCTCCACTTGAGGGGGAACAAGCGGTTTTCCAAGCCCGCCTGTTCCCCCTTTTGTTTTTTCACCCTGCATGGTTCAGTGATCAAGATAATTTCAGCAAAGCCCAATATATTCAGAGATTTGCCTAATGAGGGGTTCATATTCCTATAAATTTAAGATACAATGTGTTCTAAATGCACATAATTAGCACTGAAGAAGCTTTTGCAAAAGTTGCAAATTCGGTTCCACAGAAAATATACTTTATCAGTCAAAACAGGCTTATCATTTACACTAGGTCAGTAAGTTTTTCCAATCCGGCAAAACTTTCAGGAAGAAACAAAATTTTATGGCTCGAAAATCTAAATACAATCTAGTTTGGATGGACTTGGAAATGACCGGCCTTGATGCAGAAAAAGAAGTCATCATTGAAGTTGCCACTCTGATTACTGACAGCGAATTGAATGTTCTGGAAGAAGGACCCTGCATCGCCGTTCACCAAAGAGATGAAATTCTGGACAAAATGGATGACTGGAATACCAAGCATCACAACGCATCGGGACTGGTCAAGCGAGTTCGCGAGTCTTTGATAGATCAAAAAGAAGCTGAAAAAAGGACGTTGGAGTTTATCAAGAAATACTGCCCTAAAGGTACATCCCCCTTATGCGGAAACTCTATAAATCAGGACCGAAAATTTCTCGGCAGGTATATGCAGGATTTGCATGACCATCTGCATTATAGAAGTATTGACGTGACCTCCGTTAAAGAACTGGTGAACCGCTGGTACCCGGACGGCCCCAAATTCCCCAAGAAAAGCAACGAGCACATGGCTCTCACAGATATCCGAGAATCTCTGAAAGAACTTGTCTTTTATCGACAACATTATTTCATTGGTCGTGAAGCCAGCATCGCCCAGCCCGTTACCTGAAAACCCAAAAATATCCCTTTTATGAATAAAAGTGCTATTATCACTCTAGTATTTCTTGCTTTTGTTGCCAGTGTTTCCATTGACCTTCTTTGGACCGGCAATAAATATCAATGCGAAATCTGCATCAAATATAAAGACCAGATCGTATGTCAGGAGGTAAAGGGCATGGCCAAAGACGACACCATCATGACTGGCATGAGCACCGCCTGCGCCAAAGTGGCGAACGGCATGACAGAGTCCATAGAATGCCAGGCCCAGCCTCTTGAAAAAATGGAGTGCAAGGAGATTTAACCCCCCTCCATCCACAGATCAGCAAAGAAAATAATTTTGAACCCTCAAAAAATACTCTCCCCTTCCTCTTACAAGCTCTTCGGTTACAGTTTTTTAATTCTTTTTTTTGAACTCGCTTTAATTCGTTTCATTCCTTCCAACGTCAGAATCACCGCCTATTTTATAAACCTTGTGCTGGTCGCAGCTTTTCTTGGAATGGGTATCGGGATGTTACGTGTGAAGGGGAAAAAGAATCTCACGCAATTCTTCCCTCCTGCATTGCTTTTACTGACAGGAGCCTGTGTTTATTTCAGCAATGTTCTCGTCACCGCCCCTCAGGTAGAAGAAGCTATGTTTGCCATTTATTTTGACTTGTCTCCACATAGTAAAAAATGGGGAATGGTTCCAGTAGTGAGTATCTTTTTCAGCCTTTCCGCCCTACCATTTATCACCCTGGGATACTCAATGGGAAAAGAGTTTAAAAACTTTCCGGCTCTCCATGCCTATGGCATCAATGCGGCAGGAAGTTTGGCCGGACTCCTGATTTTTTCTTTATTGAGCCATTTTTCTACCCCGCCTTTAGCCTGGTTTGGTCTCGGCGGAATCCTTTTCCTTTTTCTTGCCGGGAAGCAACAAAACTCTGCCGTATCAATTATTTGCCTGGGGCTGGTATTTTATCTGATTCAAAACCTTTATCAGAAAGACCATGAAACCTGGTCACCCTATTATAAAATCAATCACTATCAAAAACCGGATGTGACATCTATCAATGTCAATGGCTCTCTCCATCAGTATATGATTAATTTTTCTCCTCCCTTCGATTTCAAAAATTCTTATTCCAGCAAAGTAAAACAAGATTACAAGCTCCCCTACCGCCTGGCAAATAGCTGGGAAGATGTATTGATATTAGGAGCAGGATCTGGAAATGATGTGCACCTGGTTCTAGAGCAGGGGGCAAAAAATATTGATGCTGTTGAAATTGACAAGGCTATCTGGAAACTAGGCAAAGATTTCAATTATCAAAAACCTTATGATGACCCTCGTGTGAAAGTTCATATCGATGATGCACGGGCCTTCCTGAAGAAAACCAAAAAGAAATATGACGTCATCATACTGGGGACCCTGGACAGCCAAACCCTCCTTTCCGGCATGTCCTCCATCCGTCTCGACAATTATATCTACACCACAGAATCCTTTCGATCTGTTCGGGAGCATCTAAAACCGGATGGCATACTGATTTTGTATCACATGTCCCTGAACATGGGTATTTCTTTCAAGTTTGCTAAAATACTGACGGATGTTTTTGGAACTCAACCGTTAATACACCATGAGAAAAAACATCGGCTGTTTAATTTCACTTTCGTCGCCGGGTCAAAAGCTGAGTTTGTTAATGACTTTGGTTATTACTTTAAAAAATTAAGAGATAATGACCCAATCATCGCGAACCTCATCTCACCTCCTACTGATGATTGGCCTTACCTTTATCTGGAGCATCCGGGCATTCCTACCCATTACCTTAAGGCTGGTAGCATCATATTTTTGATTTCCATACTATCGATCATTTTAGCGACTGGAAGAAAAAACCTTAAAGAAACCGATTGGACTTTATTTCTATTAGGTGCGAGCTTTTTATTGCTGGAGACCAAAAGCGTCACGGAAATGTCCTTATTGTTTGGATCAACCTGGCAGGTCAACGTTCTAGTCTTTGCATCCATCCTGGCACTAATTTTCATCGCCAACCTTTTCATCCTGCGCAAAGGACCCTTTGATAAAACCAGAATATTCCTCACCCTGTTCATCTCTATCGGAATCAGCTACGCTGTTCCCACCCATTCGCTTCTAGGCTTGCCACTAGCAGGCCAATGGATTCTTGGCGCTTTGGTCACGGCTGTGCCACTGTTTTTTGCAGGAATGTTGTTTTCACAGATTTTTGCAACTCGGCAGGAGCCCACAGCTTCACTGGGCTATAACCTTATGGGAGCTATTTGCGGGGGATTGCTGGAATACAGCTCAATGGCACTGGGCACTAAAAATCTATACCTATTGGCATTGGTGCTTTATGCCCTGGCTTTTCTGGTTCACAGACGCGAAAAAAATTAGTTACAAATCAAGTCATACACTTCCTGATATTTTTCTTCCACATTTCCCATGTTAAAGCGGAAACGATCCTTATCCATTTTCTCATTGGTATCCCAATGCCATAGGCGGCACCCATCAGGACTGATCTCATCTCCCAAGAGAACTTCACCATTATGTCGACCAAACTCCACCTTAAAATCCACCAGGCGAATATTTCGTTCCTTAAAAAATTTCATCATCAGGTTATTGATTTTAAGTCCTTCAGATTTTAAGATCTCCACCTCTTCCTTAGTGGCCCAGCCAAAAACATCAACATGGCATTCATTAATCATAGGGTCACCTAGCGGATCGCTCTTATAAAAAAACTCCAGGATCGGCTTTTCCATCACCCGCCCTTCTTCAATCCCCAGTCTTTTGCACAAACTACCTGCAGCAACATTACGAAGCACCACTTCTACAGGAATGATATCCAGTTTTTTCACCAGCATTTCCCGGTCATTAAGAGTTTTCACAAAATGGGTTTCAACACCTTCGCTTTCCAAATATTGAAAAATCTTGCTCGACATATGGTTGTTCATCACCCCTTTATCAACAATGGTCCCTTTTTTCTTACCGTCGAAAGCGGAAGCATCGTCCTTGAAATACTGAATCATCAAATCAGGATCAGAAGTGTTGTAAAGAATTTTCGCCTTCCCTTCATAAAGCTTTTCTAGTCGTTCCATAATTGTTCTCTTATTTTGAAAAGACCCGATTGAAAATCCGGTCTATGTTTTTAAATTGGGTTTTTAATTTAAAAGTCCTATCAATCTCGGTAGCCGACAAGAGTTTTATTATTGCCTTATCTTTTTTCAACAACTTTAAAAAATCTTTTCCCGTATTCCAGCTTTGCATGGCATTTTTCTGCACCAGCTTATAGGCTTCTTCACGGGTAATGCCCTTCCTCACTAAAGCGAGTAAAACACTCTGCGAATAAATCAGACCTCCTGTTTTTTCCAAATTGCGCATCATATTATCCGGGTAGACGATCAGACCATCCATCAGTTTTGTCATTTTCCTCAACATATAGTGGATCAAAATCGTACTGTCCGGCCCAATCACCCGTTCCACAGAAGAATGGCTGATATCCCGTTCGTGCCAAAGCGGAATGTTTTCCATTGCCGCAAAAGCGTTTGCTCGCACGACTCGGGCCAGGCCAGACATTTGCTCAGAAACTATTGGATTGCGCTTGTGGGGCATCGCCGATGAACCCTTTTGTCCTTTAGAAAAAAACTCTTCCGCTTCTAAAACTTCTGTTCTTTGCAGATGGCGGATTTCAGTAGCGATTTTATCAATGGTCCCGGCAATAATAGCCAGAGTGGAGAAAAACTCAGCGTGGCGATCGCGCTGAATCACCTGACTCGAAACCGGAGCAGGCTTCAACCCCAATTTGCTACAGACATATTCTTCAACATCGGGATCGATGCAGGCAAAAGTTCCTACCGCCCCAGAGATCTGCCCATAGGAAATGGTTTGCCGGGCTCGTTTGAGTCGATCTATATTGCGTTTGACTTCTTCATACCAATTGGCAATTTTCAAGCCAAAGGTCAAGGGCTCTGCATGAATACCATGGGATCGCCCAATGGTAGGCGTGAGTTTATGCTTCTTCGCCTGCCTTTCCAATACAACCTTAAACGCCGTGAGCTCTTTCAAGATCAGGGTTGCGGATTGCTTCATCTGCACCGCCAAAGCAGTATCCAGAACATCGGAAGAAGTCATCCCCATATGCATGTATCTTGCAGATTCGCCAACATGTTCCGCTACGCAGGTTAAAAATGCAATGACATCATGTTTGACTTCCCGTTCAATTTCATCAATACGCTCCACATTGAACTGGGATTTTGTTTGAATATCTTTCAAGGCGGATTTGGGAATTTCCCCTCTTTTGGCCAAAGCCTCGCAAGCCAGAACTTCTATTTCCAGCCAGATTTTAAATTTGTTTTCCGGCTCCCAAATGGTTGCCATTTCAGGCAATGAATATCGTGGTATCAAAGTTCAGTTTCCTTGAATAATAAGTCGGAGATGAAAGTTCAGGTTGAATAAATACAGAATAATTCTTTATTATAGTAGAAATATTTTTGCCATATCTTAAACGCAATTGCCCGGTAAATCAATAAATGAACTCAACTGTTGAAGTCTGCTTTGTATGTCTTGGAAATATTTGCCGTTCCCCGCTTGCTCAAGGTGTTTTTGAGGCCCTAGTCAAGGAAGAGGGACTGCAGGATCGTATCATTATAAGCTCCGCAGGAGTTAGCGGCTGGCATGCAGGAAATCCTCCGGACGCCAGAATGCAACAAACCGCGCGTGACCACGGCATTCATCTCAATAGCCGGGCACGCCAGTTTCAGAGCTCCGATTTTAATCAAATGGATCTGGTTCTTGCCATGGACCACAGCAACATGAATGCTCTAGAGCAAATGCGCCCTGAACCAGAACTTCAAGACAAACTTTTTCTATTTCGTTCTTTCGACCCCCAGCACAACAATGACCTCGAAGTACCTGACCCTTATTATGGAGGCGGCAAAGGTTTTGAAACGGTTTACCAGATTGTTGAGCGGACCTGCCCGAAAGTTCTCGACCATTTAAAAACGATGCTTGCAAAAAAAGCATGAATGACGAAATCTGCAAACTCCTGAAACCCGTTTTTGGGCAGGAGGTGGAAGTGCAGTCCTCATCCCAAGTTGATGGCGGATGTATTAATCAGACCCACATTCTGCATTTGACCAATGACGAACGGGTTTTTCTAAAACATAATCCTCACCCTGCTCCCGATTTCTTCGTTGCAGAATCAAAAGGACTTGAACTTCTGTCTCAGGCAGACAAGGGACCCAGAATTCCTAAACCTCTGGCACTGCAAGATTCCCCGACCCCCTCGTTTCTCATTTTGGAGTATATTGAAAAATCTTCTCCTGCCCCCGATTTTCCCGTTCGCTTTGCCCAATCACTGGCTGATCTTCACCGCAACAGCCATCATAGCTTTGGACTAGACCATGATAACTATATTGGTAACACTCCTCAGAAAAATAACTTCGAAAGTAATGGAGTTATTTTTTTTCGCGACCAAAGATTGCGATACCAACAGGAGCTTGCAAGAAAATCCGGCAAGCTACCCAGCTCCACCGATAAAAAAATCAGTAAACTTTGCGATAGAATTGAGAACTATCTCGATACTGCAGGAGAAAAACCGGCATTACTTCACGGTGATCTATGGTCAGGGAATTATTTTTCCGACCGGGACCACACCGCATGCATTTTTGATCCGGCGGTTTATTTTGGATTACGCGAGGCCGATCTGGCCATGACCGAACTTTTTGGCAGACTGCCGCAAAGGTTTTACGAAACATATCACGAAGCCTTCCCGTTGAATCCCGGATATGATGAGAGAAAAGACTTGTTCAACCTGTACCACCTGTTAAACCACCTGAATCTCTTTGGAAGTACCTACCTGGGGTCTGTAGAGCAGGTAATTCGAAAGTATATTTCGAGCTAACGAACCCCCTTCACCTCATCTCAGGAGGTAGACTCACTACTTTGCCTCCCGGTGGTTCGTCGGTTAGAAGCCACCTCCAATTTTGGCAATAAAGGTATTAAGCTCCCGTTCCACATCTCCGTCCCAGTTTTTCTTTTCAGTAACCAAGGTTGATAGAACAGCTTTACCTTCACTGATTTCAAGCGCGCTGGCAATACTGACAAGTATTCTCGAACCATACTTGTCTACCAAGCCATGTTCTTCGGCGGCACGAAAAGCCATGTCAGACCCCAGAATCATGGCCCATGCCTCAATGACAGAAACTTGAGTCGATTCTCTGTAACGCAGAGAATCCAATCCCTCTATATAGGTTTCCGCGTCAATCTGGCCCGACTCGAATTTATCGATCAACTGCTTCAGAGTCTCTTCTTTAGATTCAACCTTTTTGAAAATATATTCGAAAAACTTTCCTTCCGATTTTTTCAGTTCATCCAGATTCCAGGGACAATAAAATACCACTTCCTGATCGCCCCCAGATTTTCGAGTTTCCCTTTCAATTTTATAAATACATTTTGGGCATCTCTGGCCTGCGTCATGATTGAACTCGCCGCCACATTTGCAGGTCGCCAGCACACTTTGCATAGCCAGGGCCAGCGATTCTCCCTTTAGCCCTAACACTTCACGAAAGGCAATTCGTACTGGGTTACTACGGGAAATCGAGAGATACTCCACGCACGAGGAACAATATATCAGGTAGCAGTTTTCCTCTTCCTGTGGCTCAGTCACCGGCTCAAAAACCTCCGGGCAGAGGGTGCACTGAACTTCTTTCTGAAATGTGTCAACCATCCACTTATTCCTCAGCAGAGTATTTATGAATTTAAGGTAAACGTCCTTATGTTGATTAGATGAAGGAAATTGCCCCAGGTTCTAAAAATTACCGCACCTTCAGGATAAAAAAAAACCCATGGCCTTTAAGGCCATGGGTCAAAATAATTTTTCGGGTGTTTAACCAGCGTAAGCCTGACCCAGTGCAGCCGATTCACCTGCCTCGCCTCCCCTGATAACCTGACCAGTCGTCGGGTCCACAGGAAACATGGTGATGGCATTATGTGTGCTACAGACCACTTTACATAGGTCGCATCCTTTACAGCGAGGCTCAATCACTATGGCTTTTTTTGTAGACTCATCAAACATAATGGTGTCAGCTTCAGGACAATACATGATGCACAGTCGGCAACCTTTTTCAGCAATGCACTTTTCGTTATCTACCCACGCTATGTTATACACTCGAAGATTCTCCTCAACTAAAAATAAAAAAGGTTAACACTCAAAGCCGACTCTTTACGACCTGATAATCAGACCTCTACCAACTGCAGGTTCTGCGTCTCAGCCCACTCAGAAGCAATTTCATGTCCCTTAATGATGGTGTCATTATTTGCTTTCAGCAACATCTCTTTTTTCGCGTACTTCTTTTTAATCGCTTCATCAAGTGTAGCAGTACCCCCTGATGCAACATATCTTTTTCCAAAACGATCCTGAATGGCACCATCCAGCGCTTTAAGACTTACAATTTTAGTAATGCCCGCACATGCACCTATCATAGCCATGTTGGTTGAAAGCTCGGTTTTACCGATTTCCAGAGCCAGCTTGGTCGCATCGTGGTTGAACACTGCAACATTGAGATCTTCCAGCGTTTTGTGATCTTCTTTACTCAGAAGGTCAGCACTGGTGTTGATGATGACCAGGCCATTCTCCTTGATTCCGGAGTAAAACGGAGCTGTATAACTTTTCTGCATGGTAATAACCTGAGGGTGGAATACCATAATAACATCTGGAAATACCAGTTCCCCACGGTCATAGATACGCTCTGTTCCAATTCTGGCATAACTTTCTGCAGGTGCGCCTCGCTTTTCAGCACCAAAGAAAGGATTAGAGATAGAAAACTTCCCATCCTTATTAGCAGCCATGGCCAGAAGATGCGCGGCCGTTACCGCCCCCTGCCCTCCCAAACCGGAAATTCGGATATTCATCCTGCTCATAATATTTCCACTCCTATTTCTTAAGCGTTAACCGACTTTTTAGCTTCTTTAGCCGCTTTTTTTCTAACCTTGGTTTCTTCTTTGATGGAGTCCAAAAGTTTTTGTGCTTCATCTGTTATGTACTCTTTTTGAACAAATCGGCCGCCAATCTGCTCTGACTCTTTCATTTCATCCAAGCCTTCCATGCTCTGTTTACCAATCTCAAGAATACAAGGAGTATATAGCTGAACAAACGTGGGGCCTACTTCGCGCGCCACAAGAATAGCATTTTTTATGGCCTGCTCCACTCGGTTGGGCTTGCTAACCGTCAAAACAGCTACGTAGGCACAGCCTGCTTCTCGAGCGATTTCCGCCAAGCGTACTTTTTCAAAATTCTTACCTTTAGGTGCCATCTTGGCAACAAAGCCTTTTTGCATCAGGCCACTTTCCTGACCACCGGTATTTGCATAGAGTTCATTATCAAAACAAATGGTGGTGAACATTTCCTGACGAAACCATGACTGCAT
>JAJDBI010000238.1 GCA_029261435.1 Nitrospinaceae bacterium | reverse complement strand
GGTGGGAAACCCTGTGGATGTGGACAAAAATTGCCGGATACCAAAATAGGCCCGGAAAATGTAGGAAGAACCATCTATCAGATAGAGGGATTTAGCTTTACTCATAACGACCTCTTAAGTGTGGAAATGCTGACCAAGTATAAAGTCGCAGCTTTACCGTGTCTAATTAATTGTGTTATTATTAGCATTCCACCTAATTATGAACTAGTTGAATTAAAAGGCTTAAATTGGAGTCCTCCACAAAAATACGCGCTCCTCACGATTCTGTAGAAAACCAGGGTGCCCAGTCGATCATCGGTACTGCCCGCAAGGTTCTGAACATCGAGAGCCAGGCTATCGCGGAACTCGGAAATCGAATTGATGACCAGTTCGTAAATGTCGTGCATCATCTGAATCTATGCAAGCATCTTGTCGTGACAGGAGTTGGAAAATCCGGACTGATTGGGAAAAAAATTTCATCTACTTTTTCCAGTATCGGTTTGCCCTCTCTCTTCCTGCATGCGTCAGAGGCCAGCCACGGTGATTTGGGAATGATTTCTGAGGGCGATACGGTGATTGCCATCTCCAACAGCGGAGAAACCGAGGAGATTGTCAAACTGCTCCCAGTTTTTAATCGCATCCAATGTACGTTGGTGGGGATGACCGGCAATATACAGTCCAGCCTTGCTAAACAAAGCGATTATGTTCTTGATGTCAGTGTTAAAGAAGAAGCCTGCTCAAAAGACCTGGTTCCTACAGCCAGCACAACCGCCACTCTGGCTATGGGTGACGCTCTTGCCATGGCGTTCATGGAGCTTCGCGGAGTGCAGGAAGAGGATTTCGCACTCAACCATCCCGGTGGCAGTCTTGGTCGCAAACTGCTCACGCTGGTCAATGACCTCATGCATTCGGGTGAAGACATTCCTCGAATAAAAGAAGATGCTGATATCTATCAGGTACTAAAAGAAATATCGCAAAAAAGATTGGGCATGACGGTGGTGATCAATGATCAAGACCAACTTCTCGGCATCATCACCGACGGTGACTTAAGACGCCTGATTGAAAAACAAAAGGACATTTCCCAAGCCTGCGCTAAAGATATGATGGGCAGCCATCCTAAAACCATTTCAAGGGATACTCTGGCGGCAAAGGCGGTTAGAATTATGCAGGACCACTCCATCACTTCCCTGGTAGTGATCAGTGATAACCAGAAAATAGAAGGAATCATTCATCTGCATGATATTCTCAAGGCAGGTGTCGTTTAACCCTTACCCGAATCACTCTCAAATTAAATTATGACTGGCGACGAACTTAGAAAAAAATTCTTGCACTATTTTGAAGACCGAGGACACACGGTCGTGTCCAGCTATCCGCTGGTTCCAAAAAATGACCCGACTCTTATGTTCACCAATGCAGGAATGGTGCAGTTTAAAGACGTGTTTCTGGGTGAAGAAAAAAGAGACTATAAACGCGCCGTGTCAGTGCAAAAATGTGTTCGTGCTGGTGGAAAACATAATGACCTGGAAATGGTCGGGCGTACTTCCCGACACCATACATTTTTTGAAATGCTTGGTAATTTTTCGTTTGGAGATTATTTTAAAAAAGAAGCCATTCAGTTTGGCTGGGAATTTTTGACAGATGTCATTGGGTTACCCCGGGACCGCTTATACATCTCCGTCTTTGAGGAGGATGATGATGCCTTCAATCTTTGGGTCAATGATATAAAAATGCCGCGCGAACGAATATACAAGTTGGGCGAAAAGGACAACATCTGGGCCATGGGACCCACCGGACCCTGCGGCCCCTGTTCGGAAATATTTATTGATCAAGGCAAGTCTGTCGGTTGTGGACAACCTTCCTGCGAGGTTGGGTGCGATTGCGACCGATTCCTGGAAATCTGGAACCTGGTTTTCATGCAATATGACCGTGACGAATCAGGCAAACTCACGCCACTTCCCAACCCCTGCATTGATACCGGCATGGGACTGGAAAGACTGGCCGCTGTTGTTCAGGGGCGTACCACCAATTATGATACCGATCTAATGATGTCCATCATCACTGAGGCGGCTCGCATCACAGGCAAAGAGTATGGCAAGCAGGATGAAGTGAATGTCTCGCTTCGAGTCCTGACCGACCATGCGCGCGCCTCGGTGTTTCTGATCAGTGATGGTGTTATTCCATCCAACGAAGGCCGTGGATATGTCTTGCGTAAAATCATGCGACGAGCTCTTCGTCACGGAAAACTTCTTGAGCAAAAGGGACCCTTCTTCCACCGCATCACCAGCAAGGTTGTTGACGACTTTAAAGATGCCTACCCGGAGTTGAGTCGCAACAGCGACTTCATTCAAAAAGTTGTCCTGAATGAGGAAGAAAGTTTCGGCAACACTCTGCATTATGGAACACAACGTCTAGTAGAAATTATCGAAAAGGTACAAAAGGAAAAACTCAACACCATACCCGGAGAAGAAATATTCAAGCTCTATGACACCTACGGTTTCCCCACCGATCTGGTAGAAGAAACCGCCAAAGATGCGGGACTTGCTCTCGACATGGAAGGTTACACTCGGGCCATGAATGAGCAGAAGACCAAAGCCATGACTTCATGGAAAGGATCAGGAGAAAAAGAAGTCGCTCCTTTTTATAAAGAATTCCTGCAATCATCACCCTCCACCGTCTTTGAAGGTTATGGCAACACACAAGGCCAGGGCAAGGTATTAGCAATTTTAATAAATCAGACACCAGTGGACTCCGCCAGTTCCGGAGACGAGATAGAATTTTTAACCGACAAGACTCCTTTTTATGGAGAGTCAGGAGGTCAGACGGGTGACTCTGGACATGCCTCTAATGAATATGTACAACTGTCTCTCGATGACGCGACCAAGCCCGTGCCCGGACTGATCGTTCACAAAGCAAAAATTATCAGCGGAACTCTGCGTACCGGGGAAACCCTGACATTGGAAGTCAATACGCAAACACGGGAAGACACCGCGCTCAATCATTCCGCTACCCATTTATTACAAGCAGCTCTCAAGGAAGTTCTGGGTGAACATATCAAGCAAGCAGGTTCGTTGGTTGCCTCCGACCGATTGCGGTTTGACTACACACATTTTTCGCCGTTAACAGACAAAGAAAGAGTCCGTATCGAATCGCGTGTTAATGAAAAAATCCGCGATAACATTCAGGTTGCGACACAGGAAATGGATATCGACACAGCCATTAAAGAAGGTGCGGTAGCCTTGTTTGGAGAAAAATATGGCGATACTGTCCGTGTTGTTGATGTACCTGGTTTCAGTAAAGAATTATGCGGCGGAACACATGTTGCTGCTACTGGCGATATAGGTTTGTTCCGAATAACATCTGAAGGCGGCATTGCATCCGGTGTTCGACGCATCGAAGCTGTAACAGGCTTAACGGCCTATAACACCATCCGAGCCGAGCAGGAATCTTTGGCTGCAATTCGTGGACTCTTAAAAGCACCCTCCAACGAGGAAATCACCAAACTGAAAAAACTGTTGGAGAAAAACCGTCAATTAGAAAAAGAGATCACCACGCTCAAAGAAAAAATGGTCAGGGGTCAAGAGTCTTCCGGCCTCGATGAGGTCCAGAAAATAGGCGATGTATCGGTGTTGATCAAAAAGATTGAAGGAATGGACGCAAAAACCCTGCGCACTTTTATCGACAATACCAAGAATCAGTTAAAGTCCGGGATCGTTGTCGTTGGCTCTGTTGCCGATGATAAAGTTTCCATGGCAGTAGGCGTCACCAAAGACCTGACCGATAAATACCATGCGGGTAATATCATCAAGAATATTGCGGCCATCGTAGGAGGCAGTGGCGGTGGCAGACCAGACATGGCACAGGCAGGTGGCTCTGAAATAGACAAACTTGATGAGGCTCTAAAAAAAGCGGAAGAATTGATCCGCACCACCTGATATCTCTGCCCCCCTGTATTTGAAAGTTCTATAGAAATGGATCAGGGAATCCTGTATTATTTCCTAATCATCCATTAATCAAGCCGGTTTAAAATGTCCGGAAAGGATCATATATGAGCGAAATACTAGGTTCAACAGGAACCAGTTCCCCGATCAATCCCATCAGAAAAAAGGAACTGGATGACAATTGGAAAACCGTTGCGGCTAAAGCAGTCACCGATGAATCATTCAAAAAAAGCCTGGCTGCTGACCCTATTAATGTATTAGAAGAGCATGGGCTGAAAGTGGCTGCGGAAATAAAGGTCAATTTTGACGAGACCAATAAAGAATATAACTTTAATGTTCCCGCAGACGCCTCGGAAGAAATACTGGCAGAAGCCCAGTGGTGGACCTGGCGTTTGAAGATGATCAAAGAGTTTGCTCAAGAGTTGAGTCGTCAGGTTGGGAACGTGGCGGGCTTCGACGGCAGTTACTGATCCATTCATAATAGAAGTATGCGCCCGTAGCTCAGTTGGATAGAGTATCGGTTTCCGGTACGAGGTCCCTCTGTCCATAAGCAAAGTTATTCATTAAAACCACCTTAAATGGTTTTTGATAATACGTTTACCCGGTTTCTACCCCGTTACCCGTTTTTCTGGATCCGGTCTGTTCTGGAAATAAGGCTTTTGCCTCTGCGATCTGGATAATAAAGTGTCATATACTATTTAACCAATTAAGCCTGTGTCTGGAAACGGCCATTGGCGGACATTTATCCCTTCCAAGAACACAGATCACAGGGAATCAAGGGGATTAGACACTTTCTACTCATTCCATAAGTTCTGTTATGGGAGGAAATTTCTCCCAAGGTTTTATCAATGTCTGTTTTTCGAATAGCTATTGATTAGGTATCATTTTTTTCTGTTTTAAACCTATAATCTCGAATCAAAGGCCATTTGTCCCCATTATTTTTGCCGTTAAAGCTTCAGCAATGACCTGATGCCCCTTATCGTTTGGATGAATGCCATCTTGAAACATTAAGGTTTTATCAAAAATTGTATTACTAAAACTTACTAAATAAGCATTGGGGAATTGGCTAACCGTCTCAGCCAAAAGTGCATTATAAAGTTTATGAATGTGCGGTATTTGTTGAGTGGGAAAAAGGTAATCCCTATCAGTTTCGATAATATGTGGCCCTATTGGAGCTTTTATAAAATAGATATTTATTTTGTTCATGTTTGCTTTTTCAATCATTCTAACCAGGTTTTCCACATAATATTCTGGAGGCACCCTTACCAATCCAGTCAGGTCCATTTCTCCAGGCTTTCCCG
>JAJDBI010000237.1 GCA_029261435.1 Nitrospinaceae bacterium | reverse complement strand
CCTACCAACTTCATCAACTGGAATTGGATTATTCAAATGTAATTTTCATATGTTCCATCCTGGACTGGCCCTGGATCAAGGAATCCTATGATGAGCGATTGGAGGTCAGTTCACCACAAAAAGCGGTAGGCCTGCCTGCATTACAAGGTGTAGATAAACAAACTTTGTT
The DNA here is from genome assembly GCA_029261435.1 of Nitrospinaceae bacterium. Lineage (GTDB taxonomy): Bacteria > Nitrospinota > Nitrospinia > Nitrospinales > VA-1 > LS-NOB. The sequence goes on along the minus strand of JAJDBI010000237.1, from coordinate 5,873 downwards.
CTTCGCACTCACTGAGCTGCCCTATGTGACGTATTTGTATGAAAAGAAGCGTCAGGAGTTGCGACCCGACAATAATGCACCGGTTGACGGTGTAAAGGAAATTCTCTTACGCGCGCGTGAATTGTTCATAAAAAAACACAAAATTCGTTATCACAATCTAACCTCCCAGACATTCCAGATTCTCTTACAATACCTCCGCAACCTGACTTTGATGGAGTCTCGACTCCTACCAGATCTTTATACCCTGGTAAATGCGGCCAAACAGTTTGGGGGGGACCCTTTTGCCATTGCCGTATTGGAAGCGGCCAGAGAATACCCTTTCGAACCAACGGATAATTTGCCAGATACCCTTTCGCTGGGAATCGATCAAGCTCTTCCGAATGAAGAAGGAGCCAAGCCAGTCAGCATGAAGAATCGTCTATCAGAAACCTATTTTGAATGGCGTACACTGAATTTAAAGCCTGAGCCCGACACTAAATCTCAGGAAAAGTGGCAACATCACTGGGACCCTCATGGTCAATGCTCCTGGCCTCCCGAGGATGAAAAAATTGAGAACCTGAATACCCATGTACGTGAACAAACTAAACTTCTATTGAGCCACGATCTTGCTCGGACAGAAAAATTCACTTCATCGGTGAAGGATGGCATAGATATCAGAGACACTTTGCGTCACTGGTATACGGGAGATATTTATGTGAAAGAGATTCCTCCGTCCAGAGGCCAGGTTGAAATTATTGTCTTCCTCTTTGATCCTGAACCCGAGCCGGATAAATATAACTGGTGCCAAACCTGGTACGCTGAGCATAACGAGGAATCTACTTTATGTTTTTATGCCACCCAGTATATGGACGATTTAGTCGGGCCGGGCATCGGCCAGGCCACTTATGGTGGTTGTATGATGATCTATCCTCCCCGTCCTATTCCAGATATTTGGCAGGACCCTCGCATTCATTTCTCTGTCACTCTCGAGGAGAGGCTTCTTGAAGCGGCTTTTTTTCATTCTAAAGAAAAGCATGTCACCGTTATCGCACCCTGTGCGCCGCAGCTAACATGGCGAAGACTTGCCAAAAGATACGGTAAAAAAATCATCCATATTCCCTTGAAACGGTTCTCTAATCAGACTATCGAAAAAGTCAGGCGGTTTCATGTGCTAAACGGGAAAAACATTCGTTCCTACGCGCAACGTTTTATTCAGGATCTCTAAATAACATGCCCTCAGAAATAATTATTCGTGAGGCCCACAACGCTGACCTTGCCATTTTGGTTCATAATAATCAGGCACTGGCAGAAGAAACCGAGGCCTTGCAGTTAGATACAGATGTACTGAGAAAAGGCATTGAACAAGCGTTAAAAAGAGAAGAATGTCATTATTTTGTTGCAGTGTCTGGGGAAAAAGTTGTCGGGCAAACCATGATCACTTATGAATGGAGCGACTGGCGTAACGGCATTATCTGGTGGATACAAAGTGTTTACGTACACCCCACTCACCGTAAACAAGGTGTATTCCGTACCCTGTTCAAACATATTGAAAACCTTGCCAAGGTTAATCCACAAGTCAAGGCACTACGTTTATATGTCATGCACAATAATAATGCAGGTCAAGGCACTTATCAAAGTCTGGGAATGAATGATTCTGGTTATATCGTTTTTGAAAAAGAGGATTTTATCTGACGGAATCCTGAAGCGGACTCAATTCATTTGGCTGGGTGTTTCGAGGGATAAAAAATCTTTATGCAGCGGGGCATTACGAGAAAATGCTTCCTGAACAACATCTGGGAATGCCTTGTCACATTCGCTGAGATATTTCATCACAGCTATCATCCAGTCCGATTCATGCGGAGAGTGGATCACAGCAATATTCTCATCTTCATAATCCTTGCAGATTTGATCCGATGTCCGGCTGGTCCCGGGAAGAGTATTTTTCTTTTTTATTGTAAGAGGACGAAGCGGATCGACATGAATGATTTCGAGCCCCTGATACTGCTCTGGAACTTCTTCTTCGATAAACTCTTCGATGGGGATGCCATTGACATTGGTTAGCCCCGGTTGCGCAAGTGAAGCAATATAAATTGGAACTCTTTTTATAGAGGCCTGCTCTGCGTATCCCTCGCGAAGGACCGTCTCCTTTTTATCTGTCTGTCCAAAAACCACAAAATCCCAACGCCCATAGGTCAATTGTTTCTGTTTTTGGACAATGACGGTTTTCTCAAAAGCCTCAACGAGTTTGTCATAAACTTTCTGGTCTTTCGTTCTGACTTTGATTTTGGGCATTTTAGGTCCTAGTGAAAAAACTATTATCAAAATAAGATTATAACATGCACGAAGGCTCTACACGTTAAAGAGATGAAACTAATAAATATTTAAACCCGCTTTTATTATAGAGTCCCATAATATTTTGCCTCCATGAACCTCAGCTTTGCTATACTGCTAAAAGCAGAACCTCGTATATACGCGTTCAATAATTCCCACCTGGACCGACACCCTTAATGGAAAGCAATAAAAAAGTAAGTAAGGCGGCAGGAGCTGTAAGCGGAATGACTCTGTTATCCAGAGTTTTTGGGTTCCTGCGAGATATGGTTATTGCCACGGCATTTGGCTCATCGGCATCTGCCGATGCTTTTTTTGTCGCTTTTCGAATTCCAAATATGCAACGCAGAATTTTAGGTGAAGGCGCAGTAACGGCGGCTTTCATCCCGGTTTTCACCGAGACGCTGACGCAAAAAGGGGAAACCGCCGCTTGGAAACTGACCACCAATCTATTCAACATTCTTTTTATTATCTTATCTGCCGCTTCTTTATTGATACTGGTGTTTTCTCCCGCAGTGATCACCGTCTTTGCTCCGGGGTTTCTCGATGAACCCGGAAAATTCGAACTGACGGTTAAACTGACGCGTTGGATGGCCCCTTACCTATTCTTTATAGGTCTGGCTGCCTTTTGTATGGGAATTTTAAATACTCTCAAAGTTTTTGCCCTTCCAGCCGCCACCCCTATATTACAAAATATCAGTATGATTGTGTCGGTTCTAGTTATTGTCCCATTAATGGATGAACCTATTATTGGGTTGGCTATCGGAGTTGTGGTAGGCGGAGCCTTACAACTCCTGGTTCAGCTCCCTGCTGTATTAAAAAAAGGGCTGCGCTTTGAAAAAACACTTAACTTCAAACAAGAAGAAGTTGTGAAAATTGCCCGGCTGATGGGGCCAGTTGTGTTGGGCCTGGCTGTTTATGAATTAAATATTATGATTGATACCCTGATTGCATCGTTGCTCCCGGGTGGGTCGATTTCATATCTATATTATGGCAACCGGCTGGTGCAACTGCCTCTGGGAATATTCGCGGTAGCTTTAGGGGTTGCACTTCTTCCAACCCTATCGAGTCAGGCCGCCAAGGGAGACCTCAAAGAGCTGGTGCAGACTGTAGGCTTTAGTATTCGCCTCATTCTGTTTGTCACCATACCCGCCACAGTAGGATTGATTATTCTTCGCGAACCCATCATCAATACATTGTGGGAACGAGGTGAGTTCATGGCCTCCACGACCGAAGGCACTGCCATTGCCCTGCTCTATTATTCCATTGGTCTTTGCGCTTATTCAGGAATCAAAATCATTGCACCCGCTTTTTACTCTTTACAGGACACCAAAACCCCGGCAAAAATTGGAATTTATGCAATGATTCTCAACACTGCTTTGAATCTTATTTTGATGGGACCCTTGCAACATGGGGGCCTGGCACTGGCCACCTCTATAGCAGCCTTATTTAATGTCGCCTTATTGATCTTTCATTTAAGAAAACGCCTCGGCCTGATGGGAGGACGAAAAATACTACGTTCGACTCTTAAAATGACTTCTGCATCAGTAGCTATGGGTACCATTACATATCTTGGCAGAGAAAGCTTTTTTCATGTCAGTGATCCTATTTCAACTCGATTATTTGTCCTGACCGGTTGCATATCTGTCGGAATATTGGTATATGCCTTAATCTCTCATTTCACGAAAAATGAAGAATGGCGTTTTCTTCTGGACTTGAGAAAGAAAAAACAATTACCCGTCTAACTCATTTTAGTAAACATGAAAAAAAGGACACACCCATTATGCTCGTCACCTGCCTGGATTTAGAAGGAGTTCTGGTACCTGAAATCTGGATCGCTTTCGCTGAAAAAACTGGAATTGAAAAGTTGCGGCTTACCACGCGAGATATCCCTGATTATGATGAACTGATGCAGGGACGGCTCAAGATTCTTAATGAAAATAACCTTAAGCTCTCAGATATTGAAGATGTTATTAGAGGCATTGCACCCCTTCCCGGTGCGAAGGAATTCTTGTCCTGGCTGGAAAGTGAGTTTCAGGTCATCATCCTGTCTGACACTTTTAATCAATTTGCTGGTCCTTTGATGGCACAACTCGACTATCCCACCCTGTTTTGCCATGACTTGATTGTTGATGATACCGGGAAAATCGCCGACTACAGTCTGAGAATTCCTGACGCAAAAACCAAGGCAGTAGCAGCATTGAAAGGACTTAACCTGAAAGTCATTGCAGCTGGAGACTCCTACAACGATACAGGGATGCTAAAAGAGGCAAATGCGGGAATTTTATTCCGGGCTCCGGATAACGTCGTGAAAGAATTTCCTCAGTTTCCAGTGACCAAAACTTATGAAGAATTTAAAACAGCCATCCTTGATGCCAGTGACAAATTAGGTGGCTGAATAATCATTTAATTTCAGAACCCAGAAGCTTGCTGGCCAACCATCCGATCCGGGCCTCTTCTCCGGGCTTCGGTTTAGATCGAATTTTTGACCATTTTCCTTTTTTCTCCAGAACTTCAACCGGAGTCCCTTTGCTCAGCACAAATAAGATTTTGCTTGTCTTGGTATTGGGTTTGTCGCGTAGATTGGCAAAACTCACCTTAACCTTAAAAAGTAATTTAAAGTCTTCATCCTCAGCAACTTTTAGCGGAGTTTCACGCGCTACTTCCTCCGGAACCAGGTTTAGCAAGTCAATATCCAGCCTTACCACAGCAACTACAATAAAAATCAGGACTAATAAGATAATGCGCAGAGAAGCCTGGGAAAGATTCAAGCCCTTTTCAGGATCAGAATCTGGAGGCTCAGGAGGGTCGCATTGGACACAAAAAAATCCCGGAGCAGGCAAAAGAGTTCCGCAGACATCACAATATTGATGTTTGCGTTTCATATTAGGATAAGTTGTGCTGTTATCAGCAAGGCTCATCAGTCACCTTTTAGTTAAGCCTGTAAATTTGACGATATTTATTATTCAAATAATCGAGAAAACTTTCTGGGTTCAAACCTTCCCCTGTCACTCTCTTAACCAGAGCAGGAACCGATAACAACCTTCCCTGTTGATGAATCTGATTACCCAGCCAATCCTTTATAGGAGTCAGGTTCCCTGCCTCTACCTGCTTTTCAATATCAGGTTTAGCTTGCAGTAATGCCTGATAAAACTGGCTGGCATAAATAGCCCCTAAAGTGTATGACGGAAAATAGCCAAAGGCCCCACCACTCCAATGCGTGTCCTGCAAAACCCCAAGCGTGTCTGTTGACGGCTCTACCCCTAAATATTCTACCATTTTAGCATTCCACAACTCGGGCAAATCCTCGACTTGAATAGAACCGTCAAAAAGACCTTTCTCAAGTTCATAACGCAGAATGACATGCATGGGATAAGTCACCTCGTCGGCTTCCACCCTTATCAGTGAAGGTTGACTGACATTGACTGCTTCATAGAACCTTTCAGGCGTTACACCTTCAAAGTTTTGTGGAAAGGTTTCTGCCAGTAACGGCAGGTAACGAGTACAAAACGGTCTACCCTGTGCAATCATGCGCTCCCAGAACAAAGATTGCGATTCATGAATGG
>JAJDBI010000236.1 GCA_029261435.1 Nitrospinaceae bacterium | reverse complement strand
TTTACCTGCTCCCGCTATGGAATTGGTGATGGAGGCTCTCAGTGTTAGTCGGGCAGAATTGTATGGAGTGATTTCATTTTATCCCCAGCTTCTCATTACTGAGCCGGGTAAATACATTATTAAGCTTTGTTATGGTACAGCCTGTTTTGTAAAGGGTGCTCCCATAATCGGCGACAAAATTAATGACTGCTATAAAATTCGCCCCGGCGAAACAGACAGCAAAAAATTATTTACTTTGCAGACCGCTTCCTGCCTTGGCAACTGCGGGGCAGCTCCTATGGCCATTATCGGCGAAGACACTCACGGAACTATAGATCCTGAAAAAACACTGGATATTCTCGGCGAATACAAGCTTGAAGATGCCCCGGAAACCGAGGAGGCCACAGCTTAATGAGCACCGTTCCTAAAAAAGACTGCAATATAAATATTAATGGCAAAGAGGTTTCTGTACCTGAAGGTACCGTTATCCTTGAAGCCTGCAACCAGAATGAAGTACCGGTCTCCAACCTCTGTTACAACAGAAAACTGAAACCGTTTGCCGCCTGCCGAACCTGTATGGTTGAAACAGTGGTCGATGGTAAAAAAGAATTGGTTTATTCCTGCACCCAGCCAGTTTGCGATGGCATGGAAGTCAGCACCGGCACCGAAGAGACTGATCGTTACAACAAAGCCTGCCTTGAAATGCTATTGGTTGAGCATCCCTTGGACTGCCCCATCTGTGATAAATCTGGAGTTTGTCCGCTACAGGACAACACGGATATGTTGCAACTGTTCGATGGGCGGTTTGAGATCCAGAGACGCAACGAACCCAGCATCAAGTCTAACCCTATTATAGAGTTCTACCTCAACCGTTGCATCATGTGCGGATTATGTGTGCGCGCCTGCGATGAAATCCAGGGAGTTCAAGCCCTCGACTTTCATAAACGCGGAATGAGTGTTGGCATCGGCACCGCCAACGACGAGCCTCTCGATTGCGAATTCTGCGGACAATGCATCACGGTTTGCCCGACCGGGGCGTTGATGGACATGACTTCGGAAGCACGGGGTTTGGCAGCCATGTTTACCGAAACCCATACGACCTGCAATTATTGTTCGTGGGGTTGTACCATTAAGCTTGAAAGTAAAAAAGGTAATGTTATCCGTATTGAAGCTGACGAGGGTTACGATGTTGGCATCAACGAAGGCAACCTCTGCGCCAAAGGGCGTTTGGGACACGGTATCATTCATAACGATGAGCGCATTGAGTCCCCTCTCATGAATATGGGAGGGAGATTTCAGGAAGTGACTTGGGAAGAGGCTTTGCAAACCATTGCCGACCGCATGCAAACAACGGTGAACCGTAGCGGCCCTGATAGTCTTGCCGGAATCGCATCCGAAAAGTTGACGAATGAAGAGAATTACCTTTTTCAAAAATTGTTTCGTAGTCTGCTTGGCTCAAATCAGGTAACCAACCTGACTAATATAAGAGCTCCTTATCTAAACCAGTTCATGCTGAACTGTTTTGAGAACGGAATCACATCACAGCCTATCACCAAGCTTCAGGAAGCTGATGTAGTGTTGGTTTTCAACTCTGACCTGCCCTCTGAGTATCCAGTAGGAGGAAATTCTATTCGGTTTGGAACCATCTTCAATAATACCGACTTGTTGATTGCGAATCCACGAAAAGTGGTTTTTGAAAGTAACGCAAAAGTCGATGTGCGGATGATTTACAAGCATGGCTCCGATTTAGCTGTAGCCTCTCGATTATCACGCATCATCATCGATAATAATCTGGTCGATATAGGAAAAGCTCAGTCTGCCATTCCTAACTTTAATGAATGGGTACAATCTTTAGGTGAGTATACAGCGCAAGCGGTTGAGCAAACCACCGGCCTGCCGGATGATGTTCTCACCCGCGCAGCTGAAAGATTTGCGAGTGACGCAGACCGTTTCGTCATTATCGGTAACGATATTCTTGATACGGGCCAGGGTGAAGAAGTTCTTAATGCTCTGCTTAACCTTTGCACTCTGGTTCAGCACGGCAGTACTGGCAGCACGAGCGTTTATCCCCCAAGGGAGCATTGTAACTCTCAGGGCGTTAATGACATGGGCTGTACTCCTGAGTTCTTACCGGGCTATCAATCCATCAATGATTCCTCGGCTCTGGAAACATTCGCCAGTGAATGGGGTGCTTTATCTCTCAGCAATTCCAAACATGCCGGAGACTTATTCGAAAACTGTATCAATGGTGCATTAAAGTTCCTGTTCATCGCAGGGGAAGATCCTCTTCAATCCTACTTCAAACCACAATTGGTCAAAGAAGCTTTGCGCACCGTTCCATTTCTTGTTGTTACCGATGTTTTCATGACCGATACGGCAAGAATGGCAGATCTGATTCTTCCTGCATCAACATTTGCAGAGAAAGAAGGAAGCTACACCAATATGTCCCGGCATGTGCAACGGGTGGCACCGGCGGTAATTCCCCAAGGAATTTCCAAACCTGACTTCGATATATTGATCGAACTTGCAGACGCGTTGGGCAAACCTTTCAAGAATACAGACACAACCAGTGTGCAACAGGAAATAGCAAGGGTCACTCCGGCTTATAAAGCAGTTTTTCCGGGGAGTGAGTCGACTCAATGGACACTGGGTTCTGCCAATACGAACCCGAAGTTCCATAGCAATGGCAATGCAGCCGGACAAAATGGCAAACCCGAAGGTTTTCCATTCACACTGCAAACCAACAACCACATGTTCCATATAGGAAGTTACACCCAGCACTCCAAAGCATTGGTCGAGATAGGACCGGAATGTATTGCCGAGTTGCACCCGGAGGATGCGAAAAGCCTGGGAGTCGGCACTGGTGACCAAATTGTGGTGGAATCTTCTGCCGGCAAAGTAGAGGTTAAAGTAAAGACCAGCAAGGTAACCAGTCGGGGAATGCTGTATATTCCAAAAAACTGGCCGACGGTTCCTGTTAGCACCCTGCGAAACGGGGAAGAAGGTTTAGTCAACGTAAAGATCTCTAAAGCTTAGTAACTTTAAATAATTTTATCCCAGCAACCGGATTCTAAATCGTTATGGCAGACTTAAAAGAAAATCTACACACTGATCATATGGTCCTTAACATGGGCCCTTCGCATCCGGCAACACATGGGACAGTAAAATTTCTCCTGACTCTGGATGGAGAAACAGTCGTCAATCTGGAAACTGAAATAGGATATTTGCATCGCGGATTTGAAAAAATGTGCGAAAGCGTGACCTATTCCAATGTGTTTCCTTACACCGATCGATTAAATTATTGTTCTGCCATCATGAACAATATTGGCTTTGCTCTCGCTGTAGAAAAACTCTGCGACATTGAAATCACAGAACGCTGTAAATACATCCGCGTGGTCACCAATGAGCTTGCGAGAATTTCCGATCATTACACCAATATAGCTGCTGCGGCTTTGGAGCTTGGTGCTTTGACCGCTTTTATTTATTTCGTGGAAGCCCGCGAAATTGTTTGGGATTTATTGGAAAAGGTTTGCGGTGCCCGTCTGACCTCAAACTATATACGCATTGGTGGCCTGATGTGTGACCTGCCTCCGGGCTTTGATGAAGACCTTAAAGCGTCTTATCCCAAACTGGACTCACTGTTTGAAGACGTAGACAATTTGCTCACCAAAAATCGAATTTTTATCGATCGTATGGCAGACACCGGAGCCATTCCTGTAGAGAGCGCCATTTCATGGGGATTCACCGGCCCATGTCTGCGTGCCAGTGGGGTTGATTACGATGTTCGCAAGAATCATCCATATCTTTGCTACGATAAGATTGATTTCGATATTCCTCTAGGAAAAACAGGTGACAACTTCGATCGATACCTCGTCAGGATGGAAGAAATCAAACAAAGTTTCAGAATCATTAAACAGGCAATGGCAGATATGCCCGATGGCCCCATCAACGTTGCTAATCCATATTTGCGGAATCCAGCCAAACCCGATGTCTATGCGCGAATGGAAGAAATGATCGCTCATTTCAAAATGGTAATTGATGGACTCAAGCCCCCTGTGGGAGAGGTCTATTTCCCAACTGAAGCCGCAAATGGCGAGCTGGGTTTCTATCTTGTAAGTGATGGTTCCGGCAAGCCCTATAAATGTCGGGTTCGCCCCCCCTCTTTCACTCTGACCGCTGCAATGGGTGAGATGTGCCAGGGTGGAATGCTTGCAGATATCATTCCCACCTTCGATATGATCAATATGATCGGCGGAGAGTGCGACAGGTAATTATAATTTCCTGACTCTTCACTCCTCCCATTTCATAACACAATCCCCCCTCGTTAATCATCCTACTCACAAATCATCAGGCAACATATCCTTGGGGTTCAGGAAGTCTCCTTTTTATTCTCTTGGAATTTTTCATTGAATTAGAAAGCGATACCACTTTATGGAGATTGCGGTTTGTTCTTTGAGGGATATGATTATTCATATCAGGAAACTGACCGGGATAGGACTGGGGGGCATCAGGAAGTAAAAAAACCTTCTTTTCAACCCCAGATCGGCTCCCCAAAAGAGGGGGATTAAATCCTTTAAAAAGTGTCCCGGGAAACTCCCCTGTCACGGCCTCTTCCCCCTGGAGTTCGACCTAAAGATGTGGTGAAGACATCGTTCTGCTGAACCAGACCATCGTGTTTGGTACGAATGGTTCCAATCCGGTTTTTTTCAATCTCTTTGGCGGCTTCGTCAATCAGGTCTTCTTCCTTTTTCGCCGCTTTCGTTTTCGCGGCTGGCTTAGCTGCTGGCTTTGTACCTTCTTTAGCTACGGCGCCCTCGCCTTCTTTTGTTTCTTCTGTTGATTCTGATGACTCTGCGGTTTCACCCTCTGCAGCTTCACTTGGGGTTTCCGTATCAAGCTCCTCGGCTTCGGCTTCTTTCATAGAGCTTTTAAAGTTTTTGATACTTCTTCCAAACGCCGAACCAATCTCCGGCAATTTGCCAGCCCCAAAAATGATCATAATGATGACCAGAATTACCATTAACTCAGGAAAACCTATTCCCATCATAAGCTTTTTCTCCTTTTGGCTTGTCTAATTTTGGGTAAGTCTAGCAAAATAAATGCTGAATTGACAGGAATTTAGTGGCTTTCCACGGGTACCAACCTCATTCAGGCACCTCAGAAAATACCCATCTGATCAACTTAATTTTAGCTCCAAATAAAGCGGGAACCTGAATATCTCAGGTTCCCGAATAAAAATTACTCAAACACTCTTTAGTGACCCAAGTGGCCGTTCAAAATAGGCGATTCTAGAATTTTTTTATTTCCCTTAGCAAGTTTCTTGGCTGCTCCAAAATGCTTGGTAGCTGCACCATGGTCTCCCAGCTTGTCCAAAGCAACTGCTTCATTAAAATGAATTTCTGCTATTGTACTGTCTTCTGCACCGGCTTCTTTGAAATGCTTCAGAGCCTCATCGGCATGCCCCATTCCCCAATGCTTGATCCCTGCTTTATTATGCATATCAGCACTAGGATTAGACCCTGCAGGAAGTTCCATAGGTCCCTCACTGGCAATAGCTGTAAAAGGAAAAGAAACTAGAAATAATACAAATATAACTGAAAATATAGTTCGCATATCACAACTCCCTTAATGTTAATATTCAATCATTCCATTAAAGTACTGAATCAATTCTAATTTAGCATATTTATAGATGCAAATTGAATGTCATAAAATAATATTGTTATATTTGACCAGCCCTTACAATAAGTTTATGATAGGCTATTCTTAGCAAAGTATTGTATTTAATGATTTTTCTCCTATCCTCCAATGTCTGACGAACAAAGTATTGATTTAGATCAACTGATTGCCAGGAAAACGGTACGGGGAGTGGCTGACGTCAGTCTTGAGCTGGAAAATAAAAAGCTGGGCGATGATGAGATAATTCGCCTCGCCAACATGGAGATTCTGGCTGAAGTGACGCACTTGGACTTGGGAGAAAATAATATCAGCGACACAGGTGTATCAGCGCTTTGTCAATCCCCTTACACAAAAAAATTAAAGTCAATCAACTTAAAATCCAATAGCATAACTGAAGCAGGGGCCCAGCACTTGGCCAAGGCACCCAACCTCATCCAGTTGGAACAGTTAATTTTAAAATTCAATCGTATAGGCGAAGAGGGAGCAAAGTATCTGGCAGAGTCAGAAATACTTGTAAACCTGACTACATTAGACCTGTTTCGCAACCGAATTGGTGAAGTAGGTGCCAAAGCCATCAAATCCTCAAAAAACTTTAAAAGGGTGAGCCGTCTCAGGCTCGACTAAATATAAAATGGATTTATCCAGAGCCTATCCCCGTAGCCCAAAAGTAAAAATGGCTGGTTTGGTACAATTAGCGCGAATGATCGATAAAGCACGGGCCTTTAGAGATAATAAAATGGCAGACTATATCTACCCCTGCCCCCTCGACAAAATTATCCTTAACTTTCTGCGAATCGATTCCGACGCATTTGCCTTAAAGGCTATGGATTGTGGAGACGATGAAATCAGTGTATGGTCCCAGGAAATTCTTAAAGATAAAAATGCTGAAGAGATCGATTTCATCAATGACCAGATTCTTGAACGAAGACCGGACTCTGAAGATCGACTGAAATATTTCCATGAAGTTCGCAATAAAATTGATCCTTCCAGAGAGGATATTAACACCTGGGTCGACCTTCTGGATTTAGAGGAAGGACGCTTGCCACCAAAATAATTACCCCAATATTTTTAGCGCGTGTAATCACTGCCTCTTTTTACCAGCCTATTCCCCGCTTGACGTTATAACGATTGATCATGAAAAAAATACTAAAAAACCAGAAACCCACCAAACCAAAAAAGAAAAAGGAACGCTCCAGATTTGCCAGAATTTTTCTGGTCACGTTTTATTCACTCACTCTTTTTGGTTTAGTCGCAGGTTTTGTAGGGGCGGGCTTTATATATTTCCATTACTCTCAAGATCTTCCCGATGTCCGCGAATTAAAAAATTATCACCCCAGCACCATCACCCAGATTTATTCCAATGCAGACGAGAAAATTGCCGAGTTTTATATTGAAAAGCGCATCATGATACCGCTTGAAAATATTCCTCTGGCCTTAAAACAGGCAGCTCTGGCCGTTGAAGACTCCAACTTCTACTATCATTTTGGCATTGATCCTAAAGCTATTTTCAGAGCTTTTATCACCAATCTAAAAGCTGGACGAGTGGTAGAGGGTGGAAGCACCATCACCCAGCAGTTATCCAAAACATTATTTTTATCACGTGAACGAACATTACCTCGGAAAATCAAAGAAGCTATTCTGGCGGTCAGACTGGAATTAGTCTTTACCAAAGATGAAATACTCGAAATGTATCTCAACCAGATTTATTATGGTCATGGTAGTTATGGTGTAGAAGCCGCTTCCCGCACTTATTTTGGCAAAGGCGTTGCGGATATTAGCATTGCTGAGTGCGCCATGATCGCCAGCCTTCCAAAAGCTCCCAATCATTACTCACCCTATAAAGATCCTAAGCGAGCGCGAAAAAGACGAAACCATACCATTCGCAGAATGGCCTACCTTTCCTTTATCACCAAGAAAGAATCCAAGCAGGCCATGGATGAAGAGTTTCACTTGGGTGAGGTCACTGACATGCTCAACAGGGCACCCTATTTTGTTGGACATACGCGCCAGTTTCTTGAAGATAATTATGGCAGCAGCA
>JAJDBI010000235.1 GCA_029261435.1 Nitrospinaceae bacterium | reverse complement strand
GGAGGCCGCTTATATCACCGGTTCGGTGTTAGAGGTAACCGGGGGATTATAAAATGGACTTCCTGCAATACATTCCCCACCGTCCGCCTTTCCTTTTTGTTGATCGTGTACTTGAAGAAAGTGACGATACAATCAAGACTGAAAAAAAGATCGATCCGAAAGAACCTTTTTTTGAAGGACATTATCCTGAAAAACCGATTATGCCGGGAGTCCTGATCTTTGAGGCAATATTTCAGGCGGGTGCAATCATGATGGGCAAGCGTATTGCCAATGAAGGCAGGATTCCGGTTCTCACCCGGGTCAATAACATAAAGCTCAAACATGCTGTCCATCCGGGAGATACTTTGCAAGTCGAAGTGACCCTTAAAGACTTGGTCAGTACGGCTGCATATATGACGGGCAAAGCCAGCGTCAACGGAAAAACAGCTGTCAGTCTGGAGTTTTCTGCCATGTTGGTTGAGGAAACAAAATAAATTTTTTGCCTGTGAAAAATTAAGTCGAATTATGATTGAAGAGACAAATTTTAAAAATGAGTTTTTCGACTTTAGAAATATTAAGCCGACTTATGATCGAAGAGGCAAATTTAAAAAATGAGTTTTCTCAATCTTGAAAATAAAAATATCCTTGTGACCGGAGTGGCAAATAAGAAAAGTGTTGCATGGTATATCGCGAAAACTCTGGAAGAAGAAGGTGCGAATGTTGTTTACAGCGTTCGCTCTGAAGACCGTAAAAATTCACTGGAAAAACTTCTGGCGGATAAAACGGTTTTCGTCTGTGATGTGGAAAAAGAGGAAGAAGTTGAACGTCTAAAGACTCAGGTTGCAGAACACAGCAAGATTCTGCACGGGCTCGTACACTCCATAGCTTTTGCCAATTATTCTGAGGGCATGAAACCATTTCATGAAACGCCGAAAAAAGATTTTCTCCAGTCAATCGATATCAGTTGTTATTCCCTGATCCATCTTGCCAACGTGTTTAAAGATTTATTCGATCAACAGGCTTCTGTTGTTACGGTGTCGATTTCCACTACGCGAATGGCGGCAGAAAACTATGGCTATATGGCTCCGGCAAAAGCAGCGCTCGATTCTGCGCTTTGTTTTCTGGCGAAATCTTTCAGCGCGTTTTCTAAAGTCCGATTCAATTCCATTAATCCCGGCCTGCTCAAGACTTCAGCGTCAGCGGGCATCCCCGGTTATATCGACTCCTACCTGCATGCAGAGAAAGCAACATTGAGAAAGAAGGCTCTGACTACTCAGGAGGCGGCCAATGCTGCAGTATTTTTATTGAGCGAACGCTCCAGTGGTATTAATGCTCAAGGTCTGGTTCTTGATGCTGGGATGTCCATCAACTATTTCGATCAGGAGTTGATTAAATGATGACGTTTTTATTGTCATCTGAGTGAGGCTTGTCGGTAAAGAATACTTACAGGCTGAACTTTTTTTTGAATATTGTGGCGCAGGCGTGATGGTTGTTTTGGCGAAGTTCTCCCATCAATGCTGACAGACTTTCCCGAGTAGTAGATTCATTAATATCCAGATCATAGGTTTTAATGATTTTCTCAATACTGCCTATATAATAAGAAATCATCTTATTATCTCCGCGTTGAATAAACTCTTCAGTTTTCGTTTGTATCTGGTTAATCGCTTTACCCATGCTGAGTTTTTTCCGGGGTTTTATCACTCTTTTTGTTGCAGAATCTTTTGCGGCAATTATTGTCTGCACATTTTCTGTCGAGTCACTTTCATCAAGTTCAAAGGACTGACTCAACCGCTTGTTGATTTCATTGACCAGTCCGGTTTCTTTGGCTTTTTTAAGCGGGTCCATGGCATTCATATAATTTTGCATTGCTTTTTGCTTGTCCGGAAAAAGGGTGTAAGCGTCTCCAATTTGTATTAGAAATAGTCCTTTATATCTATTGTCATTGTGTTTCTCCGCCAATTCAAGCCCTTCTTTCAGCAAGCTCAAAGCCTGCTCGGCATCTTTTGATTTCACATAAATTGTTCCAAATCGTAGAAGAATTTCCATTTCTTCTTTTTTCTTCCCCAAGTCCCGAGCCAATCCCAGGCTGGCATCAAAATATTCTTCAGCGCTGGGAAAATCCTGAATTTCACCCAGACAGAATCCAAGATGCTTGAGAAGGGTTTCGAGGCAGTGTCCATTTTCAGCTTGTCTTGCTTTCAGTTGCCCCTCTTTCATAACCTTGATGGCTTTACTAAATTCACCTTTTTTCTCATAGGCCAGACCCAATCTCAATAAACTGATTTCCTCGTCCACTACAACTTTATTATCCTGACACAATTTTATTTTTTCCAAAAGTACTTCGATGGTCTCACCGGGTTTGTTAGTAGTGAGATGCAGCCTTGCCATTTCGTTAAGAACTTTCCCTTTGCTCAGAGGGTCTTGCAAGGTAGTGGCCAGTTCGTTTGCCCGCTCCAGGTATTCACCAGCCTCTTTGTACTTTGCCTGGGAGATGTGAAATGCTCCGAGGTTTACCAGATGCTCGACCTCACTATTTTTTGTGCTCAGTCTTTGGGAAACTTTGAGTGCCGCTTCAAGATAGCTCTGACATTCTTTGGGGAAAAAATAAAGCGGAAGCAATTCGGCGGCCACAATCATATAAGAATTGAACAGTTCTGCAGCTAGTTTTCCTTCCACGCTGTTTTTACGTACTCTATCCAGGGCTGATCGAATGTTTGTCCATTCCCGGTGAAATAATTGAAGTCCATCGCGGGCTTTTTCGCCGCTTTTTAAAATATTTTCCTGTGCTGTCTTGAGGATAGGGAGGTAATAAGCCGCATGTCTAAGTCTTGTTTCTCGGGCGATTTTTTCAGGGAGGTAGTTTTTAAGTTGGTTTCTGATCCAGTTGTGCAGACTATAACGTTTGGTAACTGGGTTAATCTTGACCAGCCCGAACTGAGAAAGGGTTTTTAAACAATCTCCATTCTCTTCACAAATCTGGGCGGAAGCAATCGGGTCAAATGATGAGGGAAAGACCGCCAACTGGTTAAAAACTGTTTGCTCTTTATTATTTAAGGAATGATAAATTGCCTTGAAAGCGGCCACTAATGCTTCTTCATGCTCATCACTTTGCTCCAGTAATGAATTGTTCCGGTATTTGCGTAACAGGTTGACAAAGTCTGATGGCGATACCTTCACGTTCGTGGCCAGAAAACGGCTACATATTTCCAGAGCTAGAGGGAGACCTCGACATAATTTGGCGGTTTCTCTTGCGCGGGGTTTTACCCTGAGTGATCGATCGATCAAAAGCTCTTGAGCAGGTTCAATCTCCAGTGATTCAACATTAACTGAGAGGGCCTCGTCGTCTATGCCTAACTTTTTCTCTGATGTGACAATCATCAGCCAGGAAAGAGATACAGAGGGTTTAAGTTCTTTAACCCGATCGGCCGAAGTCACATTATCTAAAACGAAAACACCTTGGTGTTTACCCATCACAAGTTGGTATAGCTTACTGAGTTGGCTAGCGTTATCGGGAATGCGCATCGTTGGTCGGATAGAGAGAATAACTTGCACCATGGCATCCTTGGTAGAAAGTCCCTCATCCCCTGCCCCGCCAAAATCCAGATATAATAAAATATTTTGGTAATTAAATTTGTATTTATTGACCACTTCCAGAGCCAAAGCGGTTTTACCAACACCCGGTTTACCGTGTAATTCTATAAACGATACTTTTTTGCTAATGGCTTTGAATAAGTCAACGAGTATTTGATTGCGGCCGAACAAAGTTTCTGAGTGAGGGGCAACAGGTGCTCGGCATAACTTCTCCTTCAGGTTGGTTTTAGTTTTTTCCGCCTGCAAAACCCATTGGGCCAGCTTTTCGGGGGAACTCGCCTTTTTATGTCCCGAGTCAACTTTGCTTTCTGATTTATGATCAGTTCCCTGTGTTTCAGGAGAACCCATTAACTTTTTCGGGAGGAGTCTGGGGACTAAAAAAATGACCAGTCCGAGTAAAATAGTTAACACTCCGTAAGTCATTACTGAATCTCCCGGTTTAACAAAGTTTTTCCGTCTAGGGGGGGTGAGGCTGAGGCAACAGAAAAAACCCTAATAAAACTAATAGCTTGGCAGATACAGTCGGGTATTGATGCCTGATAACTCATGTATTATCACAATTTAGTTTAAAAAAGTTTAATCAATTGTTAAGTAAAAAGCAATCCTTGTGCCAAAAAAACAGATATTCACATTTAGCAGATTTCTCTTTGGTGGGGCTATGAAAACCATTTTTTCTGTATGCAGGTGTGAAACTGGAAAGCGTATGATTTGGTGGGTTGTCCTGGATTAGTTCAAGTGACTGATAGTTTTCTAGATGAGTCCATGACAAAGACCAGTTCCATGAGCATCTTGTGGCGGGCAATGGTTTGCAAGTCTTTTTCGCTGCCTTCACCGCTTAGTGATTCGGGGAAGATCGAAGATATTGCGTGATACTTTGGGTAGAGATTATTTGGAACAATTTTCCTGAGGTCGCTGGTTATCCATAAATGCTGGCAGTTCAGGTGAAACCTTTTCAGACTGCCATGCACCATTCCAATGAGAGACTGCTCGCGTAGGATGAAATCCGGCAGGCCCCGCCAAAAGTTAATGGCAAAAAGCCCGCCAGCGAAAATGCAAATGAGTTTATTTTTCTTCCCAGACTTCTTTGATCATCGAAGAAGTTCGATGAGTGAGGTGACAATTTTTACATCCTGTTTTTCCTACCAAACCAACGTTTTTCCAGAAATTTCCAGGATTTGGTTTTTCTGCGTTCAATTCTTTTGCAAGACCCGCGAAAGCTTTGTTGGCATCGCCACCTACATAGAATCGTTTTACATCATCGGTGGTATGGCATTTCGAACAAGTGGACTTCAACTCCATATATTCAGACTTAAAAGCTTTCAATGCCTTTGCGGCTCTACCATACTGGCCTTCTCCAAAATTGACTCGCATTGCCTTGAAGGAACCTGAAATCTGTTTCATGAATTTATGGAAATCGACTTCTTTCTCACTGGAAGGATCAATGACCTTTATTTTATGAAAACTGGGCCAGTGATATTTGGTCCATACGGCGACTTGATGCTCAGCGTGGCATTTGCCACAGGTCTTCCCGAGTCCTCCAGAAGCTTTACCCGCTTTGGCCATGTCATGAGTCTTCGCAGCGGCTGCAAACGCTTCGGCAGCTTTAATATCAAAATATTCTTCCCACTCAGGAACCATTTCGGAAGTCTTCTTATACTCTTCCACCAACTTATCGGCATGCTTGTCGACGTTTTCAAAATCTTTTTCCTTGAGATTAATGAAGACTGCACCAAAGTGGGTGCTCAATTTGTGCATTTGCTGCGTCCACCTGGGTTGCTCGCTTTGAGGTGGATAAAGTTTATCCAGAGACTTTGGGGGTTCTTTGATAACCATGTCTTTGGCATGAACTGGCTGGCTTATCATGAAAGTAATTGCAATGAGTAAAGAAAGGACTCGGACAATATGCATGGGCATCTCCCTATGTATAAAAACTTGGTGTGATTAAAGTCTAATTGAAACGGACTTGGTAAATCAATTCTATTTTGATTTACGTCGAACGGTTTTTTCCCAGACCAGATCTTTTTCCTTCGACCAGGCCGGTTGATATTTTAAAACGATATCGACTTGATCTGTCGGATCAAAAAGACGGTAACGGAAATTCACTTTTTTATTAAATGGTAATGCCGTCTCCTGCTGAGGAGCGATGATCTCTTTAGCCTGGTCTACTTGTTCTCCCGCAGCGTTGAAGAAAGTCAGATAGAGATAAAGTCTGGGGTCGCCGTTATCGGCAGTTGGAACCGCATGCGGTATGGCATTATTGAGAAGGCTTACATTGAAAAATTTTTTATTAAACTCCGCTTCCATGAGAATGTTTTTATCATTTAAATCCCCATGCAGGAATTTATGATTGCCCACCCATTTTTTTTTGTGTAGCAGACTTAAAGGGAGTTTTTGTGTCAGTCTGCTTTTCGTGCGGGGCATATGGCAGTCCTGGCAGGTGTCTTCCTCTCCGGTTTCTTTCCATTCCTTAAATGTTTTTTGGTGACAGGAACCGCAGAACCTGGAATTTACATAATCCGGGTTACGGTGAGTGGGGTGTGGAGGAGCGACAAGATCGTAAGGTCCATTCATTTTTCCGTTTATAAAGTGACAGGAGACGCAGTAGATACCTTCGTCGCGCCGATCCAGCCTGGGGCTGGGTTTTTCTCCAGTTACAGATTCTGGAATATGGCAAGCAAGACATTTTTCTTTGGTGCGATTCTCCGACGCTTCAATATAAGTCTTACTGGTCCAGGAGATGGAGTGGCGACTGTCCTTCCAAGCATCATAAATATCCTTGTGACATTCAGAGCAACGTTTGGCTTCCGGTCGCTCCAAAAGTTCTTTTTCATGAACAAGTTCCAGAGCGGCTTCTGGAATCCATTCAAATTTTTCATTAATAAGAAAATAGGCAATGGCAATTCCGGCAATTGCGAAGCAACCGACAGCAGTAAGAAGATTTAATAGTCTGGTTGAAAGTTTCATTGTTGGAGTTTGAGCAAAAACCTATCGAGCCAAATTAACTCCTTGGTCGCTCAATGCTGCTATGACCATTTTCCAGCGGGCGCTGCCCGCTAGAATTGTTTGAGGAAACGCAGATCGTTTTCAAAAAACAGGCGGATGTCGTTGATGCCGTATTTCAGCATGGAGATGCGTTCAATACCGAGTCCAAATGCGAATCCAGTCCATTCTTCGGAGTCGTAGTTGACACATTTTAAAACTGCCGGGTCGACCATTCCACAACCTAGAATTTCCAGCCACCCTGTTTGCGAGCATACCCGGCATCCTTTTCCGCCACACATTACACATTGGATATCGACTTCCGCGCTGGGGCAGGTGAAAGGGAAGAAACTGGGGCGAAACCTGACTTTCGTTTCTTTGCCGAATACTTCCTGAAGGAAAATATTCATAATGCCTTTGAGGTGGCTGAAAGAAACATTTTTATCCACCATGAGTCCTTCGATCTGATGGAACATCGGGGTGTGAGAGATATCAGAATCGCAACGATAAACTTTTCCCGGCGCGATGATGCGCAGTGGCGGCTCACGGTTTTCCATTACATGAATCTGCACCGGTGAAGTATGGGTGCGTAAAACCGTTCCGCCTTCAACATAAAAAGTATCCTGCATATCTCGTGCTGGATGATCTTTGGGGATGTTCAAAGCTTCGAAATTATAGAAGTCCGTCTCAATTTCGGGACCCTCTTCGACTTGAAATCCCAACCCCATGAAAATGGTGGTGATCTCCTCCATTACTTGAGTTATCGGGTGCAAGGTTCCGGTGGTTTCTCTTCTTCCCGGCAGAGTAGTGTCGAAGGTTTCGTTTTGAGAGGGTTGACGATGGCTGGACTTGCCAAGCGCGCCTTCCTTTTCTTCCAGCAGGCTTTCTACATACTTCTTGAAGTCATTGATGAGTTTGCCCAGCTGTCGCTTTTCTTCAGGGGAAGCCTGGCGCAGATCTTTCATGAGGGCCTGAACACAGCCTTTTTTTCCAAGAAAATCTATACGGAGTTGCTTAAGAGGTTCCGGTGTGGAGGTGGAACCTATACGGGAATCGAAGTCTTGCCGGTGCTTTTCAATGGTTTCAATCATGTTCAGCTTGGGGGAGGAGCCGGCGGATAAATCACCAAGGGGATAAGCCCCTTGGTGAATAGAGTCAAGCCAGTTGGGCGCGTGCGGTTTCGGTCAGAGCTCTGAAGGAATCCTCATTATGGATAGCCATATCAGAGAGAATCTTTCGGTCGACTTCAATCTCGGCTTTTTTCAGTCCATACATGAACTGGCTGTAGTTCAAGCCTTGAGCGCGGACTGCTGCATTAATTCTGGCAATCCAGAGTCGGCGAAATTCGCGTTTGCGGTTTTTTCGATCGCGGTAGGCGTAACACAAACCATGTTCTACAGCCTCGCGGGCTTTGCGGAAACATGTGCTCCGCACACTGCGGTAACCCTTGGCTAATTTTAAGATTTTCTTTCGTCTATTTCGGGCAACTGTCCCGTTTACTGCTCGTGGCATTTTGAAATTCTCCTTCAGGCCTACCGACTACACCTCGCATGAAAACTAACGAAGATATACAACAGGCAATGTTTAATATGTTTTTTGCGATTAACCCTTAGATGAATCAGTAAGGGATCAAAGTCTTCATGCGTTTTGCATCCCCGGGTGCCATGATGCTGGCTTTACGCAGGTTTCTTTTTCTTTTGGTGGTTTTACTTGTCAGGATATGGCTGGTAAAAGCACTGTTCTTGACAACT
>JAJDBI010000234.1 GCA_029261435.1 Nitrospinaceae bacterium | reverse complement strand
GCCGGTAATGGGAAACAGTCCAATGGTCATGCCGACATTGAAAATGACGTAAAAAGTGATGGAACTGACGAGCCCTAGAGAAAGAAAAAAACCAAACCGGTCTGCAGCCCGAAAAGCGATGTTTAAACCTTTCAGGATGACAAAAAGACATACGGATAGAAGAATAACCACGCCCAAAAAACCGGTTTCCTCGGCGAAGACCGAAAAAATAAAGTCCGTATGTTTTTCCGGCAGGAAATTGAGCCGACTTTGCGTTCCTGCGAGAAGGCCTTTTCCCCAGAACCCACCCGATCCGATGGCGATTTTGGACTGGATAGAATGATAGCCGGCTCCAAGTGGATCGAGCTCTGGATTGAACAGGGTCAAAAGTCGGGTTTTTTGGTAGTCCTTAAGGAAAAACCAAAGTGCTGGAGCCAGCATGAGACCACCGGTGAAAAGTTTTATCAAGGTCATTCTTTCCATTTCAACTGCGGCTACGAAAACCAGGAAAATGAAAAAAATCATCATCGTGGTGCCGAGGTCGGGTTGGACAACGATGAGTCCACCAAGTGTTGCCGTCATCAAAGTGGGGATGATAAGGTCTTTCAACGTATATTGATTCGACATCTTTCCCGATTCAAAGTATTTCGCCAAGGCAATGATTAACGATACCTTGGCGAACTCAGAAACCTGGATGCTGATAGAGCCTATATGTATCCAACGCCGGGAACCCGATGCGATCACTCCATTGATCAATACATAAGCCAGAGCCAGCAGAGTAAGAAAATAGATCAGGTAAGCATAACGGCTGAAAATGCGGTAATCCAGTGCCATCGCGATGAGCATTGCAACCAGTCCATAGCCAATCCAGTAAATTTGTTTAATATAAAGTCCGCGAAAAAAAGCCTCTGGACGACCATGATTGGCACTGTATATGGTCACCACGCCGAGAATGGCAATCCCCAGGCATGTCAGAAAAAATAACCAGTTAAAGTTGGAAACCAGGCGCCGATCAATCATGCTGGGATTTTATCATAGCGTATTGAAAATTATAGGATGTTTTCGTCTCAGTTAGATCATTCGGGTATGGAGGGGGGGTGTTCAGGGGGGTATCATTAGCCCGGTTTTAAGTTTGTTGCCAGGAAAGGATAGATACCTTGTTATTCAAAACTGGAGCAGCCATGTCACCGTTATAGGTAAGGGTCAAGCCACCTGAACCATCTGTCTCTGTTCCATTAACTGTATTATCTGAAGTGGTTAAGTTATTTGAGATAAGATAGCCCTCTATGTCTGCGCCACCAGAAAGGGATGCCTGATCCTTGCAGGCTATCAGGCCTTCAGTATCCTGCTCCATGCTACTCATCTTGATATCATTTCCCGCAATTAAAAACAGGTTTTGCAGATCCGGTGAAAGGTCGGTATCTTTCCAGTTTGTAATGTATGCGTTTCCCGTCCAGGAAATGCTTTTCTCAACAATCAGGGAAACTTCCCATGGTGTGGCTGAATCTCCAACAGATGTGGCTTTAAAATCGTCTTTAAAATAAAGGTTAGCCTGATTTGGAATGCTTGTCCCAACCACTGAGCTATTGCCCACAGACCAACCTTGGCTATTATGGGAAAATTTGGAAAAAATCACATTCCCTTCCACACCTGTTGTGATGCTGGAGTCGGCATTTCTCTGGTCAATGGTTCCATCTGAGTTAAATATATAATCTGCATATTGTTCATAGTCCGAAGGTTCAATAACGGGGATATATTCTAATGGTGCGCCAGAACTATCACACTGATCTCCTGAACAAGTACCAGATGCGTTTGCTCCACCCGAGACTGTGGGGCCGCCCGATTGTGTAAAATCACTATTGGTGTGCACCGCTCCATTTGAGCCTTGAATCGTTGTCGAACTTCCGGCAATCTTTACATCCCCTTCCGACAGAATGGCATACTGGGATTTAAACAAAGGTCTATAGATGACCGCTTCGATAACGGCAATGACTCCACTAATAGTCCCCGTAGAAGTAAGAACAACCGTATTGTCAGCATCAGTGGTAGTGGCTGTGCCATCGGAGTTGTCACTGATAACTACCGAATACGTTCCCCCATTGCCACCCAGAGCAATATTGGTAAACGTTCCAGCAGGCCAGTTGCTGCCGTCCAGCTCGTCATCAAACCCGTTGCTCACTTCCCCTGGGCTGTTGCCGGAGCCATCATAATTGAAATAGTTTAAGGCCCGATGAATTCCAGCTTCGGCTATAGCAGTTGCTTGTCGGGTCTCGGCATAATTTTTAGTCCGTGTGATATCTGAGGCAGAGTATTTAATAGCTGTAAATATCAGCAGAGTCATCAGAAGCATAAATACCAAGCCCGTAACAAGAGCTATGCCATTTTGATTGGAAAGATAACCTGAACTTAAAAGGTTTCTATTGCAACACCAATTTTTAAATACATTATCTCTTGGCATAAATATTAGTTCCTTAAGGTAATGTCTGTGTTGAAATCCTGGGTGATATTTGGATCGGAAGGGTCCTGCATAGTGATTGTAACCCCTATTGTGCTAACCAGATTCGTTTGGGTCACCCCATAAAAATCAAAAGTCAGGTCAGACACATCGCTTATAAGGGGGATAGGGGTGCCTCCATCAACGGTCTTCCTGATATTCGTTCCATTTAAATCAATGACAACATCATTATATTTATTTATTGTCACAAGCTTCGCACTTGCTCCATAGGAGTAATTATTAGCTAAACCATTTCCCAGAGGAATATTGGTGGATGTCGGTGTACCGCTTACTGTGTTTAGTTCCGAATCTCCATAGCTTGGGTTATAAATAATAATTTTATCGTTATCGCTGAAATCATCCCCATCCGCAACCACATCTATGTCTGTATCGTTTAAACTTCCTCCATTTGCTGCGCTTGGGGGTGTGGAAGTACGCACACTACTTAAATTTGCACGGTATGTAATGGTAGAAGAATTTGCTACGGGACTAGGTGCTACGAGACCTTCAGTCGTAGGTAACCCAAATCCAATCTCCTTTAATTCTTGAGTAAGAACTTTAATTGCATGGCGCCCTTTGGCTCGAATATTGGTGGATGCATTTTCCGTTTTTAAAACAGTCTCCTGCTTGGTAAACACATATATCGCTACACCTAATACAATAACCCCGAGAACCCCGGCGATCATCATTTCAACCAAGGTGAACCCACGCTCATTTTGTAAGCTTTTAGAGCTATATCTCATAAGTTAACCATTATTGAGAAATCAGAGTATCCAGAGTAGTCGTTTGATTGCCGTCCCATAAAACCGTTACAGAGGTGGCATAAAAGTTCGTCAACGTGGCATCTTCAGTGATCGTCCAGGTACGGGTATAAATAGCTTCTGTAGTTCCTGTATTTCCATCCACATCAACTATCTCTCCTCCAGTGTTGGCAGTCCAGGCTCCTCCAGATTCAGTCGGAGAGGCCAGCCCATCTGCCCCTCCCAGAGAAACAGTCAAGGCAATATTTCTAATGGCCTCCATTTTGTCCTGAGCCAGAGTTATGGCGACGGTCTTTCTTTTACTCTGAGTATTTTGACCCATAATGTTTCCCGAGGTCATGACGTAAGCAATCAAACCTGCCGTAACTATCAATGCAGTAATAAGAACCTCAACGAGAGTAAAACCGGAATTATTTTTTAAACGATTCATCGTCGCATCTCTTATATCAATAATCTTTCACTACTTTTTCCCTATAAGTATGAGGGTAAAAACTTGTCACGCAACCCCCACAAAAGGGGGTTGTCCTAAAAGGATTGATTGAGCGTCTCGTTTTGGTGACTAAATTATGAAAGGTTGTGGTGCTTGTTGGTTGTCAGGAAGCCGGAGTGACGATTACATTGTCAAAGGTAGTGGTACTGGTGATTGTAGTCAAAGCAATTTCTCCCTGGGAATAGGACGTGTCAGTTGCAGTGATGTCCCAGTCGGTGGGTTCTGTATCGCTTTCTTTCCAGAATTTAGCATTGAGTTCATCTCCGTTGGCACTGGCTTTCAGGGTGTAGTAAGTATTGTTTTCAAAACTAAAGGTGGTGGAACTCACCAAGACGGTTTCAACACTGTCATAGATCACCAGTTCCAAAACATATAAGTCATCGTTTGGACTGCCTCCGCAGTTGCTTGAGCAGGATATTTTTGCCATGTAATATTGGTTGTCATTTTGATACCTTAGAACAAGGCTTACATAATCGTTCAAGCCTAATGAACCATTGCGCTTGATATCTACCTGGGCCTCATAATCCTGCCAGGACGCACATCCATTACGGGACGAAGCAAATCCGTTGGAAGCCGTTTTGTATTGTTGGGATGCAACGTTCCAGTTGGCAGTGCCTCCTTCGGTCCAGCCATCGCTATCACCATCTGTAAAGAATTCTTGAAAAATACCGGTGCCCGATTCAAAAGAAACTGGAATGGCACTGAATACCGGGTATTCTTCCCCATCTACATCGATGAGTGTATTGGCGGAAAGAGTTGCTGTAACGCTGGGTGATGACCAGTCGTAAGTTAATGTTGTGGTTGTTTCTCCTGTGCTACTTGTAGGGCTCGAGGTCGTCGGGCTTACTGTGCCATCACTGGTGTTAAAGTTGACGTTCAAACCGTCAATACCAGTTCCTTCTGAATCCAAAACGCTCGCAGTAATGGTGGTCGAAGTGTCCGGACAATTGATCGGTGTGGGATTAGCCACTAAATTGATTTTTCCCCAGGGAGCGGTGACCAGATTTCTTGGAGAAGTGACTGCTGTGTATGTTTCACGATGGTAGCGGTCGCTATAAGCGGTGGTTCCACCTAAAGTCGCGACACTGCCTGTATAATACGTGCCGCTGTTCACGTAGTTTACGTTCGGGTCTTCATCTTTGGACTTTGTAACGACTTCTATAGTCACTTTGCGGATTTCGTTTAATTCGCTGGCTGCAAGGGTGTAGGGCGGAATCGGGTTTTCATCAGCATCTGTGGCGACATCTTCTGGCAGGGGGTTTCCATTTTTATCCCAATAGCGGATGATCAGGTTGTCGATATTGCGTGCCACTTTGCTTTTCGTAACAGCAGACGTTCCTTGATCAGGAGTGATACGGTAAAAGTGAAATGGAGGATTCTCCAGGCCCAGAGAAATTTGGTAAGTCCGCGTTTCTGAACTGTCTACCTCGCCGTCACCATCATCATCAAAATAGGGGCTGATCGAGAAGGGGGTACTCAGGGTAGAGCTATCCGGGTTTGAGACGGCATAAGTCATGACTTCATCATTCTGAATGGTGCCATCATTATCATCGTCAAAAACCATGGTGATGTAATGATCGGATGCGGCGAGAAACCTTTTACCACGGGTGACGTTGTAGCCTGCGTTCTGGACGCTACGAGTGACAAAGTCAATCGACGCTCTTCCGTTGGCCTGCATTTGGCCCAATTGACTCTGCCGTGAGAATGTACTCTTCTGTGATGAGATGATTCCCGCCACGAGTGCAAGCAGGATCAAAGAGATTGCTGACCCTACCAGCAACTCGGTCATGGTAAACCCGCTCTCATTCATCTTCCATCTTGATATTTTTGGTGACAGATTCATTATATTTTCCTCGTTTGATATCTATTCGAGAAAGCCCACCCTTTCCACACTGAATATGGAAGGGATAAAGGGCGGCCAGAATTCCGGATCCTGGAATCGCACATCCCAGCCCCAGGCACGGCCCGGAGGGTTATATACATTTGACTTCCCCCATCTTTCTGTAGCTTGAGAGCTGGTCCACAGGTTGATAAAGCTTCCTCGGATAGTGCAGTCAATGCCACTCCATTTTTCGTGAAACCGTGGATAGTTTTCTAGTCCTCCGCTATAGTTCCCGCCATTTGAAGGAGTGGGAACATTGCCGCCGAAAAATGCGGCATTAAGTTCAGTCGTGGTTGCGTTTGTTTTGTCACCACTACTGCAACCTGTTTTTCCCGGGAAACTGTTAGAAAGAATATTGAGAGCATCGCTGATGACCGCTACGCCCTTGGTGTCAATGGTATTGAAATCACCCTGGATATAAACTGGATTATCCGTAGCTACTGTTGTCTCATCAGATAATTGAGGAGCTGAGGTCGCATCAAGTTCCATCAACCGAATGGCTTGAAGATTAGTATCGCTATTTGTATAAGTTGCGTCGGGGGAGCGAGAGGTATAAATCAGTATGCCATCGCCCGCTAAACTTAGACCTTGATCGTTTAAATATTCTTCGTACCAGAGCTCCAGAAGATTGAGGTCGATATTCGTGGTATCGACGTTCCGTTCCTCTCTGCAGTCTCGAAAAGCTGAAGTTGTTTCTGTGATGGCGTCAGCCAATCCAGTGGATACACCTGTTGAGGACTCCATCGCTGCAACCAGATCGGTAACATTAGTGCTGGGGTTAGGCCGGGAAACATAAACCTCTATGTTCCCGGTGCCCACACCTCCTGTACCGACAATCGTTATTCCATCAATGGTAGTTCGTTGTGGGTCGCCAGCCCGGGATTCGTAAAAAGCACCTCGTTTGAACAAGGTTTGACTGGGAACCGAATAAGGTTCTTCATTAACCAGAAGATAATCGTTGAAACGGGTTTCCTCAGTGCCCTCGTTGACGGAATTGATTGTCGCTGCTATATTTTGAGTGGGCGAAAAAGTGGTTCCCGTGTTAGAGGTTTTTATATAGACTTTGTCATCCGAGTAAGGGCTTCCATTGTTTTTACGTTTTAAATAGATGTTCCCCGCAGCAACCATGGAGTGAGGCGACAGGTTATTTTCGGTATCGTAATTCCTCAGATTAAATGAATTGTTAGCGCCAATATAGATGTCACCGTTAGAATGAATCCGCCCCCAACTATCCATGGTCGGTCCGGGAAGAATTTCCAGATCGGCATCGTTTCCGGATCCACCATAAAAGATATAGTATTGAACTAGTGGGGTCTCCAGAACTCGAATTTGTTCGTTCACGGTTTCTCTGGAAGAATCTATGAGCGATGTTGAGTTTGCTTGAATGTCGAAGGTGTGAGCGTAATGATAGATAAGGGTATTTCCCACTACTGTTTGATAGAGAAATCGCTCGACAGGGTTGGTAATATTATAGTCGACAGCATAGTTGCGGTAATTGGCGACGGAAATATTACCGTTAGCATCTGAACTCGGGTCAGCGGCAGAAGTTGTGTAGACGCTAAGGTTCTCAAACTCGGAGATGATATCGTTCACCGCCAGATCGAGCCCGACTTCGGCAGAATAAAAGGCGTTTCTCCCCTTTTTATGGGAGTGAGTGGTTTCGAGGTTTAAAGTGATCGTTTGTAACGCGGTAATGGCAACTGCCGCCATTGCGGCCAAAATAAACATATACACAACCAGGGTGCTACCACGCTCCTGTTGAATTAGTTTTAAATGCGCGCTCATCATTCTATGAATTGCCTCCTGTGAAGTACCGAAGCCATTTCTATATTTTTGCTTTGGCCTCGGCTGTCAGTCCATGCTGTTGTGACTAATACTTCCAGCATATGGATTGCTGTGGGGTCATCAAAGGTTTCGGTCGAGCTTGAGGGATAAACCTGCAAGTTGGTGGTTATGGTAAAATCCCCTTCTGTCTCAACCTTTCGATAATTCTGGTCGCTGATTTCAGTGAAAGATTCATCCGTTAAATAGTCAGTAGTGAGGTAGTTAAAACCATATGTGCCTCCTGTTGGCTCATTGGCTCCGTAACGCTTTGTGTTTTCAATTTTGTTTGTGGTGATTAAAGTAGCCTCAGTGATCAACCGGGAAGTGTCTTGATAATAAATGACCGAGCTGGCGGTTTTAATAAGGCCAAAAATACCAACAGACAGTACGGCCATACTGATCAACACTTCGATCAGGGTGAATCCCTCTTGATCCCGGTTCGGGTTCCATACATTTTTTTTATATGTGATGGTAATGTTCTTCATATTTATTTCCATGGGGGAGTAGCACTCCCGTCATAAGTCCAGTAATCCACAGCACCGGTGGCCTGAAGTACACTGATGGAACGTGCGCGATCATTGCTGGTGTTAGCAATATCATTCGTGTGCAACAGGAATACCGAGCCACTCGCGCTTGCCTGGCCTCGAGAATCGAAAGTTACGGTTTGAGAACCGCCAAACGAAGCGGGCGCGGTAACAGTGTTCTCATCAATATCAATAATTCCCGTGTTGTAAGCGAAATTTATGTCATTTTCCAGGGCCGCGGATTTCACAGTCTCTCCAGAGTCTTGGATGCCGTCGTCATTGGTGTCGTCATGGATCGTATAAGTATGGCTGGTGGTGTTGAAAGTGACTCGAACAATATTGTTATTTTTGACAGCACTGGTGCGGGCCAACATCAGGTCAAAATATACCTTTTGCGCCTGACCATTGATCTGGTGTTTCTCCTTCCATTTAGAAAAACTTGGAGTCGCGATTGCCATGATTATTCCTAAGACCGCTAAAACCATTATGGTTTCGATTAAAGTGAAACCTTTTTGGGGCTTAAGGAGGTGCCTCAAACTTTTAAACCCTTTTATTGATAACATTCCTATTGCCATTTGTTTATTCTCATCGGTGGTTAAAGCAAAATAGGGGCCAAACTCTCAAATAACTTGCGAGTGGTTTAGCTGGGTCTTTATATTCAACTATTTGCGGGGGTGAAATTTTTTGCCACCGCAAATAGAGAATTCTATATAAATGGATATTGAATGATATAGTGACTTATTTTATACGGTTTTTGCCATTTTTTGTGCTTATTTTTTGGAGTGTGGCGCTTGGATTGCGTATGCTGTTGAAAGAACGAAAATAGTTAGAAGATTTGGAGAACGATAATGAGCAACCCGAATCAAGACAAGGATCGCAAGCAAGAGAAGCCTCTGAGCAATAAAGAAGTTAAAGATAATAATCCCGATGGTGAAAATAAAACTTCACGCCTGGCGGAACGTAAGGGCCAGAGACCGGCATTTCCTTTTAGAAGGAAACCTGTCTAAGTTGTGTTTGGCAGTTTATGGATTCCCAATTCCACACCAGAGTAAACTCAATATCTTGTATTGAACAAGAAAAGAAGAACTTTCAAGCTGAAAGACAGGATGATATTAAATGAAAGATTGCCCCTGCGGTTCAAACTTCCCATATACCGATTGTTGCGGCCCATTAATCCGTGGGACCGGTTTTCCAGATACGGCTGAAGATTTGATGCGGTCGCGTTATACCGCGTTCACCCAGAAAAACTGGGAATATCTGGTTGTTACCAGTCACCCTGAAGAAAAAAAAGAAATGGCCAGGCTGGGTCCAAGCCTGATCGACGATGATGTGATCTGGAAAAGCCTGGAAATTGTGAATACCCGGGCCGGGGGTCAAGGTGATACCGAGGGGCAGGTAGATTTTGTCGCTCACTATACTAAGGAAGATGCTGAACAAACCCTGAGGGAATCCTCTCGTTTTTATAAAGTCAATGGCCGTTGGATCTATAGTCGCAAAGATTCCACTTTGCCTCCTGTCGCGACCTCACCTCAGGCAAAGCCCAAAACTGTTGTTCGCAGTGAAGCTAAAATTGGCAGAAATGAACCTTGCCCCTGTGGGAGTGGAAAAAAATATAAAAAATGCTGTGCCTAGCATGCTGGGTTGATTGGCATCAATCAATAAAGTAAGAAAGATCTTCCCGGAGGCTGGAAAAAACTTGCCAAGAGAAACAACATTAGATGCTCCCTCTCCTTCTAATCTGACAACTTAAAATAATGTTAAAAATCAAAGGGTTGTTTGAGCTGCGTACTTTCTAATCGGGAGCCCCAAAATCCTTTAATTATCGTGGGTTATATAAAGTGTGCCCGTTGTTTTCCACAGGTTTTGCAC
>JAJDBI010000233.1 GCA_029261435.1 Nitrospinaceae bacterium | reverse complement strand
AAATATTTTTTATTATAGATTTGATTATATGTTTGCATACCCCCCCCAAAAAAACGGGGGGGGGTAACAACTTTAAAGGTTCTTAATTTTCAGAAAAAAAGTAACAGGTAGGTATGCGGAATGATATCAAAGTGACGAACGTGGAGTTATGATTGGCCCGACTCCTAACCCCTTCCACATTAAAAAGAATAGAGCCACCAGCAAAAACATAGAAACAGCCAGAACAATCCTGACAGTCCTGCTCAAACCAGGGTCCTCATCATTTTTTTGGGGGTCGACTTTTTTATCTTGTTGCATAGCGTTTCCATCCAATTTTGAGGAGGAGAAAAATCTAAATATGATGTATTGCATGAACGACACTATTATAGCAAAATCACGCTATTCGGAGGACTGAAATAGATGCCAGAAGGTTTATCAATCTAACAAAAATTTTAAGAAGTCTATTTATGAAAAAGAACGATTCTGATTATTACTGGTTTCACATCCCCATTCTATTGTTAAAAATAGTTAGGATTCTGACAAAAATACCTTCGGGACAACCCAAAATGATTCAACTGGATCGATGGGGACGGCAGATAATAGTTTCAACAGACCCTGAGTTGGGAAGGGTCCGGCTGGATATTATCACTATGCCCCTGTCAACTATTGAAGGCAGTAAGCATCCATACTCAGAAGAATCGCAACCAGAATTAGATTTAGGTGAAGGCTGAAAAAGATGAATCGATTAATTCAAATTACCTTAATCCTTGTGTCTGTAGTGAGTTGCTCGAGCCAGTTCAATGAAGGGATGGAGGCGTTCAAGCAAAAAGATTACAAGCTTGCATTTGATAAATGGAAACCCCTGGCTGAACAGGGGCATGACGACGCCCAGTATAAAATTGGCAAGTTGTATCGCGAGGGACTGGGTGTAGGGGTAGACTACGTCGAAGCCTACAAGTGGTATTACATCATTGCAAAAAAGGGATATGGCGGTGGTCATAAATATATGAAGATGATTAGAAGAGATATTAATTCCGCTCAGGTCAGCAGGGCAGAGAAAATTGCACGGCAGTGGATGAAAGATCATGAGAAGAACTAGAAGTAATTGTTCAAACCCTCGGGACAACCAAAAACGATTCAACCGGGACAATGGGGGAAGTAAATAAAAGTTTCAACCGACCCCGTTTCAGGCAGGGTCAGACTAGACATTATCACTTTGCCTCTATTAGCTATTGAAGGCAGCAAGCAAGCATCCATCCCCAGAAGATTCTCAGCCCAGATTAGATTTAGGTAACGAGGATTAATGTGAATCAGGGGAGGGTGGATCCGCAACCATTGGGGCTGAGATCATGTGTTCTATCCTCAACGATAGATTTAATGGCCCTCAGGCGTAGTCGTGAGGAAGTTGGAAATAATAAACAGGTAAGAAATTGTAACTTACCGTCGATAGTGGACACGAACCCTTTATCTTTCTTAGTAAGAGGGTTTCTATTTCACAGGAATGTTAATGATGAAGGCAGCACCTTCCCCAGGTTTGCTTTTGACATATATGACTCCCTCATGTCTGTCCACAATCTTTTTGGATATCGATAATCCTAAACCAGTACCTTCGTATTCGCTTTTCCCGTGCAACCGCTGAAATGGTTGAAATATTCTTTCTGCATACTTTTCATCTAAACCAATTCCATTGTCTTCAACCACTATTTCCCAGTGACTGTCTTCTATTATTCTCCCAAAAATGTTGATAACAGGAATTACATCCTTCTTTTTAAATTTCAAGGAATTAAGAATGAGATTGGCGAATAATTGATCCCATTGGCTTTTGAGACCTTCTAACTTAGGAAGATTGGAAATATTAACGACGGCATGATTCAATTTAATAATATCGTCCAGTTGTTCGCAAACTATATTTGCTGATTCTTCTAAATCTATTATTTCATAGGGCGATGATTGAGCTGAAATCTTTGAATAGTTAAGCAGGTCTTCAATAAAATGACTCATTCGTTGAGAAGCATTTTGCATTCTCTGTACGCATTCACGACTCTTTTCATCTAAATTATCAGCAATCTCGATCAACCGATCCCCAAAAATATTTACCTTGCGGAGTGGTTCCTGTAAATCGTGGGAAGCTATCTGAGCAAAACTATCCAAATCATTTTCCATATTTTTTCTTAACGTGATATCCAGCCCATAAATATTTAAATAATTCATTCCTTCTATGGGAGTTATATAAAGCACATACCATTTTCCTGCAATGAAATCTTCGAACTCAACTGGCTCATTTGAAGATAGGACTTTATTGAGATGCTCTTTCCATTCGTATGGGATATCATTATCAATACTACAATCATATTTTTGATTTAATATTCTTGAGGAGTTATTAAAGAAAAGAAACTTTCCTTTATTTGAAACCCTCAGGACTGGAAAAGGATTTTCTGACGTAAACTTTGATTCACTTTTAATCAGCTCTTCTGCTTTCTTTCTCTGTGTAATATCTCGAACCGAAGCCAGAAAATAATTCTGGTTGTTCATTTTTATCTGCCCTAAATTCACTTCAACAGGAAATCGGGTCCCATCTTTTCTGGAATGCTCCCCTTGCAGGGTCATGCTCGAACCCAGACACAGTTCTTCCCAAACTTTTTTTAATTTTTCAGAGCGGAAATTTTTTTCTACATCTGGAACCGACATATTTAATAGTTCTTCACGCGAATAACCCAAGCTCAAACAAGCTCGTTGATTGACATCGATAAAATTTCCATCCATGTCATGCACAAAATAGGCATCAGCCGCCTGGGTCATGATTGATCTGAACCGCTCCTCACTTTCCTCAAGTTTTTCAATCGACTTTTTCCCTTCCAGCACTACTCCGGCAACAGATGCCAATGAACTGGTGAAATTAATTGTTAGTTGGTTAATTTTTGAGGGGGGTTTGTTGTATAACGCAAAAGTACCTAAAACTTCATTTTTTGAGGAAAAAATAGGATGAGACCAACAAGATTGCAATTTATGCAGTGAAATAAATTTTTTAAAATTTTTACATAAAGGGTCTGAAGCCATGTCCTCTATTGTTACTAATTTTTTATGGTAGGCTGCTGAACCACACGAGCCCGCCAAAGGTCCGATTTCCATCCCATTTATAGCTTTAACAAACTCCTGGGGCAAATTGGGAGAAGAACAGTTATAAAGGCTTTTTTCTTCATCATTCAAAATAAGAATTGAACACAATGTGTTAGAAAACTGCTGTTCAACTCCGTTAGCCAGGATATCCATAACTTCTTTCACAGAAGACCCCTGCACATACTTTTGTAATGCTAAATTTTGAATTAAATATGCTTCTTTCACGGGATGAGCTATGTGTAAAAGGAAATAGGTTATATAAACAGGGTAACCGCCGAGAATTAGAAAAACAATAAAAAGAGACTGAACATTCAATTTGAATTACTTTGGCAAGCTGATATTGAGGCTTTACGTTTGTGAATCTATATTTGCATTCAAAATTATTCTTGTGAAAGATCGCATTTGACATACGGAAACTATTGGCCGAGCAAGGGCATGACGGCGCCCTTTATAAAATTGGCAAGTTGAATCGCGAAGGACAGGGTGCCGCTCTAGACCATGTCGAAGCCTGCAAATGGTATTACTTCGATGCACAATAGGAATAGGGTGGTGGGAATATACATATGAAGATGATCAGAAGAGATATTAATCCTGCGCAGGTCAGCAGGGCAGAAAAATGGCCCGCGAAAAAAATTCCCAGTTAGATGTAACAGGATTGCTGGTTTTTCAAAAAAGAACCGGTGAGTTTTTGCAGATTTTAGAAGGAGAAAAAGTAGTTGTTTTAAATTTATTGAAAACCATCGCACACCTTAGCTTTCATGCCCGCAGGGGTATAATGGACCAATCTTTGGTTTTCAGAGATTCTCTTGTCGGCAAAAGTGGATCGGGTTTCTTATTTATTCTATTTCAGCCACTATCCGCAATGGGGCACCACTTCCCCCACCAATTTTCATGGGCAAAGCAATGATGCGAAACCCTTTAGGGGGGAGTTTTGCTAAACGATGGAGGTTTTCAAATCCTGATATGTTGGCTTCACCAAAAATCTGATGTGCCTTATAGTTTTTAGACTGTCCAAAATCCAGACTGGCGGTGTCCAAACCCACAGCGCCGACCTTCCTTCTTTGACTTAAGAACAGGGCGGCATCTGAACCGAATCCCGGAAAGTGAAGATGGGCCGTATCTCCCGGCTTGTCTGACCCCAGGTATTTCCGTTTGTCAGGCCAAAAGTTTTCCCAACCGGTTCGGACCAGAACAATAGACCCTTCAGGAATCGTTCCGTGAATCTTTTCCCATTCCAGAAAATCATTTTCTGTGATCAGGTAATCGGGATGCCCCTCGGCCTTGTGACTCACATCCAACAAAATCCCCGGTGCTATAAGGCGATTCAAAGGAATTTCATCAACGCGCCACCGCCCTTTTGCGAAATGAGACGGGGCGTCTATGTGCGTCCCCCCATGTTCGGCTCCGCTGAAATTGTTGGCTTCGTACCAGAACCCGGAATCTGTTTTTCCTTTATGTACTTCATCCAATTGAAAAGGACGGCTGGTAGGCCAGTAAATGGTTGATTGATCAAAAGGGTGGGTCAAGTCTATGTAGCGTTTTTCGGCCCAGGCAAGATCAGAGATTGTGGAACAGATAACTAATACCAAAGTAAAAAGGGAATAGCGAAAACAGAATGGGTTCATAATTATCTCCTGGTTATAACCGTTTACATTTCCCTGTTGTATATAACTGGCATTTTAC
Source organism: Nitrospinaceae bacterium (assembly GCA_029261435.1). GTDB lineage: Bacteria > Nitrospinota > Nitrospinia > Nitrospinales > VA-1 > LS-NOB. The sequence continues at coordinate 24,327 of JAJDBI010000233.1, read as the reverse complement.
CCTTCCATTCGCGCCATGTTTCATCATTACAGATCAAATCAGCCATGAAAGAACCTACATTGATTCGACTCGTTTTCCCTGCATTGAAAATCGCGCATCTAGTCGGCGAAGGGTGGGTAGAAAATTCTGATACTTCGGTTTCATCAATTAAACCGTCAGGACGTACAACAGCCCATTCAATGGTTCCGTCGTTCTGGCCAACCTGTATGCGAAGAAAATCCGCTGCTTTCTCATTATCAACGTGAGGTGGAAGCAATAGGCGAAGAAGGCCGATCACGCACTTCTGTTTAAAAGATATCTGTTCATCGAGGTCTCGGTTGCTGTTTCCAGCGGTATTCATGAGCACAAACTTGACTGGACTTTGAGGATTGTGTGCCTTGATTGCACTGCAAATCCTTCGTGTGGCATCCGTTACCAGTCTACGTGGAGATCCAAAAATTCCTTTAAAACTTAGATTGTGGCCCAGACAAGAAGCGAAAGCATCACACCCTTGAACATGTTGAGCAATCTCAGCATCACTAAGATTTAAGACATTTGCTTTAACCACAGATAAGTTATCGTGATTCAAAATAGCATCGGATAAGCTTTCAGATGATCGGACAATTATTGTTACTTTCTGACCACGGCCTAGAAGTTGTTTCACAAGTTGTCGTCCCGTTGCTCCATTGGCCCCAACTACTAAAGTTGCCATTCAAACTCTTTCTTAATCCCCATTTAACACCCGGAATTTTAAAATTTATAACTCTATAAAGTTGAGCATTACATTATATTCTTTTCCAGGCTTCTCAGCATTAAACTGTTGATCAGATCATGCAACAAACCGATCGCTGCATTTTACGGTGTTATAATGGACCATGGATGATTTAGTGGAAAAATTCATACAAGTCATGTTGGCTCTCTTTGTCTTCTGGGTGGCTACGAATTTTTTGATGAAGTTTTTGCCCGGTTTAGCCACGCTACTCCCTCTACCTATTTATGAGTTTTTATATGCATTCACCGGAGCGGGTGAAGGGGTGCCCTGAGACCCTGCCGAATCTTCTACCGGACCGGGTGGTCATAGACCGTCTATTTTCATTTTTCTTCGCAATGGAAATCGTTTTCTGAAGTCCAGTGGATCTTCAGGTATTGAGGGACTTTGGTGTTGCGATCGATCTTCGCCGATTCGATCTGGGCCGGGGTCAGGTCGAGGGTATAACGCAAGACAGCCTTGCTCATGTTGGCCTGTTGCAGTTTGGTCCCCTGCATCCACGCCGAAGACAGATACGCTCCTGTAAGATTGGCTTCCGTGAACAAGGTCTTTCGCAAATCGGCTTTGAAGAACCTTACTCTTTCAAGGTTGGACTTTCGCAGATCGGCTTTTCTCAGATCCGCTTCACTGAAGTCGATGTTGCGAAGATCCCGGTTACTGAAATCAATACTTCGCAAGTTGGATTGCCGGAAGATGCATCCCCCCAGATCTGCGTCATCCAACTTCATTCCCTGGCAATCGGTTTCGCTGAGGTTTGCGTTTCGCAAATCCGAACCGACAAAAATGGCTTTGGTGAGGTTCGCGCCCTGCAAATTGGCACCGTTGAGCAAGGCCATTTCGAAATTAGCTTTTCTGAGATTGGCATTGCTCAGGTTAATGCCATTAAAGTCAACGCGATCAAAATCAGGCACGATGTGCGGATTGCTCTCTCTCCAGATATTCCATCTCTTAACAGAACTCTTGAGAAGTGAAATTTGCTCCCGGTTCGCCACTTGATAGTAAGTTTATTTTAAAGAATGTTGTTTCAATGATTTTATGACACAGACTGAACCTTCTTCCTTCTACTTTACACCCATCTGTTACTGAACCTGATGGGGACAAGCGAATCTGTTCACCCACCAGCGCGTTTGGCTTTCACGCCCTGCTTCTTCAAATAGTCAAGTATGCGCTCTATATGGTCGCCCTGGATTTCGATGACGCCTTCTTTGACCGTACCCCCGGCACCGCACATCGCTTTGAGCTTTTTGCACATTGACCCCAGGGTAACAGCATCCATAGCGAGTCCTTTAATCAACGTGACCCCTTTACCTTTTCTGCCCTTGGTCTCACGCGAGACTCGAACGTTACCATCACCGATTGAGGATGTCTGTTTGCGACAGGTGCATTGGTCAACAGGATTCTCACAGCCGGGACAGATCCTACCCTGTTCGGTGGAATAGACCAGTCGATCGTTCTTGTCTTTCATCTCAGGCTTTCTTAAAAAATTCTGAATTTAACATCATTGCTCCGATACCGGTAATCTTGCAGTCGATATCAGGGTCGCTGCCCACAAGTTGGGTTTTTAAGAACCCTTTTCATAGAATTCAAAATCAGTATATCCCTCCTTTTCAAATGAAAACCATGCACCGACTTCCGCATCGGCAGCCAGCGGCCAACCATTACGAAATCGTTCCACAAGATCAGGGTTACTGATAAAAGGCCGTCCAAATGCGATCAAATCTGCATTCCCTTCTTGGATAGCAGTTTCTGCGGTCTTTTGCGTGTATCCACAGTTTCCAATTATCGGGGCAGAAAAAACCTCGCGAAACTCATTCAACATCATGGGCTCCCCAAGTTCATGAAAACCAAACGCCAGGCCATCAACAACGTGCAAACAAGCCAGGCCTACTTTATCGAGTTGGCTGGCGAAATAGCTGAAAGACTCTCGATAGTCTTCAGAACCCATGTCATTATAATTTCCATTGGGACTGAGCCGTACGCTCACCCGGTTAGCCGGCCAGACTTCAGTAACCGCTTTGACAACTTCATGAAGAAACCGAAACCGATTTTCGAGGCTGCCCCCATAACGATCCGTTCGTGTATTGGTTTTTGACTGCAGGAACTCGTCGATTAGATACCCGTTGGCACTATGAATCTCAACACCATCGAAACCAGCTTCTTTTGCTCTTATTGCCGCCTGTTTGTAATCATCTACGATTTTGGGGATCTCACCTATGTCCAGCGCCCTTGGCATTTCGAGGTCTTTCTTACCATCCGGGGTATGTATATATTTATCATTAAGTTTTATTGCAGATGGAGCCACGGCAAGTTCTCCGCCATGAAATGCGCTGTGAGAAGCCCGGCCACAATGCCACAATTGGAGAAAAATTTTTGATCCCTTCGAATGAACCGCCTCCGTAACTATTTTCCAGGCTTCTGCCTGATCATCTGTATAGATACCCGGCGCGTTGACCCAACCCACCGCCTGTTTCGAGATAAAAGTCCCTTCCGTGATGAGAAGTCCTGCCTCTGCTCGTTGCGAATAATATTCAGCCATTAACGCGTTAGGCATTTGCATCGAACCCGCTCGGGCTCGTGTCATAGGCGCAAGAGCAATACGGTTTTGCAAAGTAAGGTCGCCCAACTGAAAGGGACTGAATAATGCGTTTGAGTTTACTTTCTGGTTCATAGTTTCATGTGTCCATTAAAATTTGTGGAAAGCTGTTAAATTATATCAGAGATAAATCCTGCTCTGCAAAACAGCCGAGGTCATGAAGTGGATAAATATTTAACTGACCCATCGACTTTTGCAAGTCAGTCGTCATTCCAATCAAGGTTTCTATATCTTTCAAACCATTTTGCCTTCAACCATTCGTTGAAGTCCTCACCATCACCCTCAAACTTTATCGCCTCAAAGTTTATGTCTCCACGCCATGTTTTATAAGACCGTCTAATCCAAACATCCCACTTAGGTAACTTTATCTTCCAATCTTGAACAAGGTTTTCCTTATCTTCCTCGTAAGAGTAGAATTTAGGTTCCACTTTCATCTTGAATGATTCTGCTATTTCATCTAACGATAAATCATCCAACATAAAATCTACCAAATCTTGCCCCATCTTTTGTTTTTGTTGCTCATTCATTTGCTAGTCTTCATTAGTATTCATGCTCGAAACGGGTGTGTAATAGTTGGTACCTTGATAATCCTGGCATGTGACTTCCCAGAAATTTTCTTATTATCTCTTAAGCACCTTGTTACAAATCGACACAATTCGTTACTATAGCGAAAGGAAGTAATAAAGTAACCCTCGTATTCTGTTTTCATTTAATCAATGAATAACCAGGAATATGCAGATGAAACTTTTCTCTTGGAACAAAACTTTTTTCATTATTTATTTATTGGGGATATGCAACATTTTAGGGTTTAGCCATGCAAGCGCCGATGAGAGCACCAACTATATTGTTGAAGGGACTAATTTTAATGAAATGCAAGTAGCGAAGCTTGAGCCTGTGAAAAAGGGTCATTTCCCAATGAAAAAGGAAATAAACCTTAAACAACATCAAATAAAAATCACTACTGATGAAATTCTTAATAATTTCAAAAATAGTCTAAAGAAGAATGAGTGGTTAGAAAGAGATGCAACTAATTTTTTGTCAAAAAATAAAATCTTTAATGCCTCCAAACTTTTAACAAAAAAACAACAGGATTTTTCCTATAACGCTAATAATTCCAGCGGGAATGATCCGAATGGTATTTACACCAGGCCTCAAATTCTTTTGAATCTTCCCTTTTAAATATGAGAAATCCCCTCCTGTTTATCCCACAAGAATGAATCCATAAAATCGATCTCTAAGTTTCCAATACATCAAAATTTAAAAATATTGATCTCAATAAACTTTATCCTGTTGTTATCCTTGGGAGAAGTGTGTCCTGTTACATTTTGATACAAATTGTTACCGTGAAGAAAGGTAGACTGCATTTCTTTATTTTATTCTGATTTTGTCTTAATAATAATTTCATAGGAGCAAAATCATGAAAATCAAAGCTATCATTGTTGGATTTCTTATTTCTGTTACGTTGGTTGTTAGTGCTTTCGCAGGTTGGGGACAGCATCATGGAGATTCAGGAATATGCGAAAACCGAGTAATAGAAAAATTAACTCAAAAACTTAGTTTAAATGAAGGTCAAGTCGAAAAACTTAAATTTGCCACGCTGGAAACAACAAAAGTAAAAAAGAATATGAAAGAAAACCGGAAACAGGTTTTAGGCTCCATCGGAGAAATGCTTGATCAACCCACATTGGATCAGGAACGTGCTATTTCTATCTTAAAAAACAAAACTCAAAACATGAACGAAAAAGCACCTCAGGTAGTGGCTGCGCTCGCAGGGTTTTATGATAGCCTGACTCCCGAGCAACAGAAGATCCTACGTGATAAATTCAATAAAAAGATGGAACATAAGAGTTATTCATGGAAATAAATTGGAATCGTTCTGCAAGCCGGGAAAAATTTTCCCGGCTTGTTCCATCCTTCAACCCATACATTAAGATATGTCAAAAATCCTATTAATCGATGACGATGAGCGACTGGCTGATTTATTAACACAGTACTTTGAACAGCATTCCCTTAACCTGGAATGCTCCTTCACTCCAAGTGATGGGATTGCCAGGCTTAATCAAGACGAGTTTGGTTTGCTGATTCTGGATGTCATGCTTCCAGAAATGGATGGATTCGATTTATGCAAATTGATACGCAAAGAAAGCGATATTCCAATAATAATGCTCACTGCTCGAGGAGAGGTCATGGATAGAGTAGTAGGTCTCGAGTTGGGAGCCGATGACTATCTTCCCAAGCCTTTTGAACCCCGAGAATTGGTTGTTCGAATTCAAAATATTTTAAAGCGAACGTCTCATACCAGACAAAACAATAAAATTCTGAATTTTGATGAATTAGTGGTGAATACGGATTTAAGGCAAGCATTAATGAGTGAAATTGAAATTAACCTTACATCCATGGAATATCAATTACTAGAGTTGTTCGCTCTCCAACCCGGAAAAATATTTACCCGCGATGAAATTTTGAACCACCTTCAGGGAATCGAAGCCGATGTATATTCCCGCTCGGTGGATATTCTTGTCAGCCGATTACGCCAAAAACTTAAACCCATGGAACTGATAAAGACTATACGAGGCACAGGATATTGTTTTGCAGGTAAAATTCAATGAAACCGACAACTCAAAAAAAATGGCACTCCCTTTCAATTCGCCTGGTAGTTTTATTTCTCATAATGGCTGTTTTGTTTGTGCTACTTGTTGGTGGTTCTTTACGTCTTGTATTTCGCCACAATTTTCAGGAAGACATTCGTCCCCATCTTATTCAATATATGGGATATATCCAGAAAGATATTGGTTCACCCCCTGACTTTGAAAAAGCCAAACAAATTACGGAAAAACTGCCTGTAGAAATTCATCTATACAGTCCCGAAAAGCAATGGTCTTCCACCAATACACCTTTGGACTTGAACAGAATCAAGATCCAACACCAGCATACTGATAATGGTGTTGAATACAAATTTGGAAAACTTGAAGGTCATAATTATCTGATTAAAGAATATGAAAATTACACTCTTGCCTTTTCAATCCTTCATTCAAATTCTTCATGGAGCTGGCTAAAGGTAATTCCTCTTGCATTGTCATTAATATTGCTGACCATTCTTTATTATGCAACGCGTCGAATAATTCATCCTGTAAAAATCATCAATGATGGGATAAAAAAAATCGGAGAAGGCGACCTGCAATATCGAGTTCAGGTGAACCAGCAAAATGAGTTTGGAGACCTGTCGAACAGCATTAACAATATGGCTCAGGAGATCCAGCAAATGTTGGAAGCAAAACGACATTTGCTGTTGGCCATTAGCCACGAACTGCGATCTCCAATAACTCGGGCCAAAGTTTCTATAGAGCTTTTAAACGATGCAAAAAAACGTGAAGAAATAAATAGTGATTTAACTGAAATGGATACTCTGATTGCAGAACTTTTAGAAACCGAACGATTGAGCTCGCGTCATAGTGTTTTAAATAGAACAAATATTTCCTTAACAGGTCTGGCCCGGGAACTGGTGAGTGAGTATCTAAAGAAGCAGAATGTTTCGCTAGGCTTCTCAGGTATTGAGATTGAAGCCAACCTTGATGCAACGCGAATTAAATTAATGCTTAAAAACCTTTTAGATAATGCCTTACGCTTTAGCGTGGAAGATGCTCAGCCTCCCGAACTGTCGTTAACAAAAATGGGTGAGGATATAATTTTAACTGTACAGGATTTTGGCAAAGGCATCGAGGAAGAACATATTCCATTCCTGATGGAACCCTTTTACAGAGTCGATCCCGCACGCCAACGGCAAACTGGAGGTTATGGTTTAGGCCTTTATCTTTGCCGGATGATTGCCGAGGCCCATGGGGGCAAAATAAATATTTCCAGTGAGAACCAAAAAGGTACAAGAGTATTAGTAACCCTACCCGCACAAACAGAGGACGGAAAATGAACCGCTTTAAATTTATTTTATTAAATATATCTTTTCTGATTTTGCTCAATGGATGTGGAATGGCCGTGAAGAATGTTGTGGGGACGGTTCGCGGTGGCGAGAATGATCTTCTGGTTATAGAGCCCATAAAAAACCTGGAACCTTACAAAAGCATAGGTTTGGTTGCTATTAAGGGGCCCGTAAATGAACGGCTCACTCCTCAACTGCTTTCCTATTTAAATAAAAAAATGTACAAACAGCTTTCTAAAAGTGGAGCTGAAATGAAAAAGAAAGGGCAATTGCGGTTGTCCGGTAAAGTTCTCAATATAGCTAATAGTTTCCGTAAAAAGGAAATCCTCGTGCAGGTTAAATTACATGATGCCGAAACCAAACATTCTCTGGGTGTTGTTAATGTGACAGGTGAAGCCAGTGGGCTTAGAGGTATAGAGTCTGCTGCTGATAAGGTTGCAGAAGGAGTCACGGAGCTTCTTGCAAAATACCACTACCCCGGAATCAAGGATTCTTCCTGGTTTTGATGGCTTGATAGTCAGTTGTTCTTCTCGGTCTTTACCTTAAAAGATGAATATCATCTGGAAAGATTGGGGTGCACAACGACAAGCCGTAGCCGTCGAATATTTCCCCTCAACAGTCACCCTGAGGCATGTGATATCCCCAACATTTATTGTTTTGAACATTCATATCGTTTCTTTTATTTTTGCAACTCCACAAGAATCTCATCAATGATTGAGTAACCGCTTCCCCAACCATGTTTCATATTATCCATTACCGCGGCAAAACAATTGATCTCCGCTTCTGTGGCATCCATGGGAATTTGTGAAAGACTGACGCTTGTTTTGCCCTCTAACTCCTCAAAAGTTACAGTTGTGAGAAGTACTCGGGGCCAATCCTTCATCATGGGACTTGAGATGATATTCCAATCCGAATCTGAGGGAGAATGATGCCAAACCAGTTTCTCGGGTGGAGTCACTTCCTGAAAAGTCACTTTGCTGAAATCCGAACCCGCATCCATCTTCATTTCATTGAGCCATACTCCTCCGGGTTTTAATTCAAATTTATGAATAACCGTTTCAATATTTGGCCCATACCAACGGTGCAATATTTCAGGATCGGTCCAGGCTTTCCATACTAATTCTCGCGGAGCATCAAAAACCCGGTCCACTTTAAATTCAGGTAATTCACTCATTGTCCGTCTTCCTTCCTTCATCTTGTTTCATATTAATAAGAATGTTATCGAGCTGGTCAAAGCTGGTTCCCCAGAAAGCTTTGAACTCGTTCAACCATTGGACCGCGTCTGCCATATTCCGTGCATTCAATTTTGCCGGACGTCGCTGTTCATCAATATTTCTATCAATCAATCCGGCATGTTCCAGAACCTTTAAATGTCTGGAAACGGCGGGTTGGCTCATATCAAAAGGGGCAGCTATTTCGTTAACAGAAGCCTGACCTCTGGAAAGTCGGGACAGAATAGCCCGTCGCGTCGGATCAGCTAAAGCTGAGAAAATAGCATCGAGGTTTTGTTGAGAACTTATATAACTAAGTTGTTTCATAACAATATTGTTATATAAAATTCATTATTTGTCAATAGCCTGAATGGAGCCGAGATCAAGCATCAATAAGGTTATTGATTTTTAAGGCTTTAAGAAAAAAGTTTCATTGGCAGAAATTGCCAAATAGTGGACGATAAGAATGCCCAAAGGTATGATCCAACCCGATATCAGGATTTGTTTTTTTCGTCCCAAATTTTTGGCTCCCACAGCTCAACCTTGTTTCCCTCCGGGTCAAGGATCCAAACGAACTTTCCGTTCTCATGGGACTCGGGACCTTGCAAAATATCAACCTTGAAACTCTTTAACTGCTCAAGCATGCCCTCCATGTCATCAATGCGGTAATTGACCATGAAGCTGGAGGTACTGGGACTAAACCAATCACTGTCTTTTTCATCAATCATCCAGACAGTTAAACCCTTGTCCTCGGCAGTATCTTTTTCCCATTTCAAATTCGAGCCTCCAAACTCTTCAAGCTCTATTCCCAAACATTTCTGATACCAGGATGCTAGAGCTCTATCGTCGTTGCGAGCTTTAAAAAATATGCCACCAATTCCAGTCACTTTAGCCATAGTAAATGTGATCCTCCGATTTGGGTTCCCAAGCGAACTGCATTCTGCCAACAAGTGTTGTCAAATTTCATCTCTTCTCTTGCAGACTTGTTCAAATATATTTTTGAGGACATCAAGGTTAATGTCATCCAGCTTATTGATATACAGGCAGCTGCTTCCAACTTTATGCTTGCCCAGTTTTTTCAATAACCCGGCTTTGCCAACAAATTCCCCCAGATAAAATACCAACGATTGAGATCTAGGTGAAAACCCTATCTTGCAAATTTCTCCTTTTTGCCCGCTCGCATAGGTATAGAAGTGCTTGCCGCAACCAACAATGCTCGTCCCCCACATTTTGGGCCTCTTTCCAGACACTGTTTCCATAAGTTTGGCAACTACGAAAGCGTCTTTGCGCCTTGTCTCGTTTGATACCGCTTTAAGGAAGTCTTTGACGCTGGCTTTGTTTTCCCGGGTTTTTTTTGTAGACATCTTGTGCCACTTGGGGTTGAGGTAAGCAAAGCGTTGTCACAACAATTTTCCAGATTTTAACATACAGAATGTCCGCTTCGGGTTGAAAGCGGAAATTGTCCGATCAAATTTGTGATGATTTTCACCTTAAGCTCTACCCATTCTGGGCATGAAGGGGTAGAACAGGTATCGCTAACACGATCATTGAGTTTTAAGAGGTTTTTGAGCCGGAAAAAAACAATAAGTGACTAAATTGTAACAACTTTACTGTAGATAGGTTTGAGACAATAAGGATTAGTAATACTAGAAGCTTTTAACTATGGAGAAACACATATGCCTGAAACAATATATTTAATTGAAAGGGTCTGGTATGACCCTTTGAGGAGTGACGATGGAGCTGCAGGATATGGGGTTGCCGGCTATGTCTCAACTGAAGATGAGGCTAAAACGGTAGTAGAAAATGGAAAAGAAATTGCCCCTAAAGTTTGTTGGGCCTTTAAATCCTGGGATAAGCCAATAAAGGAATTTCGGTATACGGCGGTTGAGAAGTTTGTGAAGGGAGAGAGTTTGCTGGAAAGCATTAAAAAAATATGAAAAGAAGAAAATTGTTTGTTATGCAGAGGAAGTTTCAAAAAAGCCCTGATGAAAATCACCTGGAAAGATTGGGGTGCATAACGACAAGCCGTAGTCGTCGAATATTTCCCGGAAAAATAAACCTTTCAACCATTGGCCTTCGTGAGCGCGTAATATCCCCAACCTTAATCTCATGCCTTGCAAGGGTAGTACGGGTAGTCCCCTTTACAAGATCTTTAAAGTTTAAGGCATTCTTTTCTCTCTATCTGAAAAGGTTATTTATTAGTTTGGCACACTCTTTGATGATTAGCATGACTTCATCCTTTCCTAACAATGTAGAACTCCCGTGCGCAATTTCATTTCGTAGCTGAGGAAGAGCCAGTTCGATAACTTCTATATTTACTTCTTTCCTGTTAAACCAATCTCTCTTTGATGCTTCTTTAAGCAATTTTCCTAAACTTATATTGCCTTTTGAAATATTTTCTATTTGAAGTTTTTCTTTTAGAGCAAACTCTAATGAGGCTAGTGCGTGAAGCTGTGCAACCGAGAGAAAACGATAAGCAAACCATGAGTAAAGGAATAAATTCTTTGTTGTTTCAAAATGAACCTTTATGTCATCTGGAACTGAATTGTTTAAATGAAGATTTTTTACAGGATTAAGATAATCCTCCAGCTGAAATTCACGCGACTTGTTAGTTTGCCGGTCCTTAATTTCAAAGTATTTTTGCCGTGGGTCGGGTTCCATTACGTTTTTGGAATCCCTTAGCATGTCGGATTTTGGAATAGTCATATATAAAAACTACTATTAAGCGACTATTAATACAGGTTCAATTTCATATGCCTTGGATGTCTTTTTCTATAGATTTATATTGATTCTTTACATCATCTGCAAAATAAAAGTCTAGCAGGTCATTTTTAGTGAGTGAACCATCTTTAAGAAACTTAGAAAGAAATTTTTGAGTAAACTCCATGAGGAGCAAACTCTTTTCGAGTTGGCCCAATATTTTTTTGTTATTTTCAATATTTGAATTAACTAACTTTTTTATTAAAAAAATATCATTGATATCTTTGATTATCCTGTTAACTAAAATCCCCAATAAATCTTTATCAAGAGTAACGGGATGCGCATTTATTGCTATATCCCGAGCAAGCATGTAGGCGATACCCAAATTAGAGTAATCTCCTTTTTGTGAATCAACTATTACAGCAAAACCAACCTCAGGTATATAACGTACGTTTTGAACAGCACATAAAATACTATTATCAACCCCAGAAATATCGAAAACTATAATACTTGCTTTCCCTTCTCTATTGGCCTGAGCTTCAATTAATTGACTCCAAGCAGTATCGGTTTTATTCGTAAACACATCCTTAACTTTAATATCCCCTAGGCGTATTGATTTATCAAACTTGCATTCCAAAACTATCTTTATTCCCTCTTCTCCGTTGACAAGGCAAACTATGTCTCCGGTTTTATTTCTAGGAAGTTTGCCTTTCATAGTACCCGTTAACATGGGATCATCTTTGAGATTATTTTCACTAAAAAAGTGGTTTAAGTAATCAACTATTTCTTCTTCCGCCTGTGCGCCTTTTACGGAAGACTTAAAGAATATTTCCTGCTTCATTTCAAATATCATCTTCAAACTTTCAAGTTCCGTACCTAGCTCATTTGATGTTTTGGCCAAAAATGAGGAAAGACGATCTTCCATTAGCGCTAAAACACCAATATTAATCGCTTTCAGCAAACAATTATCTCTTTCAGAAGAAGGTAGCTTGTTAAAGTATTCAAAAATAATTGCATTGTCTACTTCAAAGGAGTCTATTTTAATTCTTCCCTTTTTTTGTGATAACGATAAAATTCCCATAAGTTTTAAACCTTGCTATATCGATACTTACCTTTTATGTGAGAGGCGAGATATTGCCCTTTTGAGCTAGGGCCATCAAATTCATCATACACATGCTGTGGGACATCAAAATATTGATATACTCCGCCACTATGAAATTCAACCTCTAATGTGTCACTGTCTGGGTCATACCCGATTGAAGCAATATTGGATGATTCCACTGGATGTCTATTCATTGTCGCCTCTAGTTATTTTACTCTCTCGATTCTGGGGTTTTTGGCTCGCCAAGCTTCTATTAATTCCTCGTATCTTTTTTCATTTTCCCTGACTAAACCCCATCCTCCTGGAACCATAGAATCTTCATCTGGCACTCCATCATATACGACTGGATCCTGACTGTCTGGCCTTTGGTCTTTCGGTGGAAGGGTTATGGATGTGCGCATTGGAAGCTTTACAGATTCTCCTAATATTATTGCTTCACCTGTCCTTAGCGTTGGCAACATTCCTGCGAGGCCTTCTAGGTTGTCTGATAAAGCAGAAGTTACATGACCTCTATCAGTAGCATTTGTAAGTCTTAGCGCAAAAAATGTACCACACTGAGAAAGGATCGTCGGGTTAATTTCGGAGGGCCTTTGGCTTACGATCATGGCTCCTATGCCATATTTTCTTCCCTCCTTTACAATTCGCTGCACAATATTTGAAGCCATGCTTTTTGATTCATTATTCAAATATAGATGAGCTTCTTCCATCACCAATAGCAAGGGTCTTTCTTTACCGCCCTCCGCAAGATTTCTTGCCCAAAATAATGCTTCATATAAGATTCGAAGCAATGCCCCTATAACTGTATGAAGAATATCGATAGGTATACCAGATAAGTCTAATATTGTGATGGGTTTATCGCTTCCTACCCAACTTTCTAAAAGAACATCTAGGTCATGTTGAACTTTTCCATCATTCTCTGGAGTCCAAGGGCCCGGTTTAAAAATAAAGTTATATCTTGGTACCCTTAGTTTAGAACCAAGCAACGAAAGTTGTTTACCTATATTTAGTGGGTTTGGTATGTAGAAAATTTTTTCATCGTCTTTTTTTTCATTTTTAATTGTTTTAAATACAGGAGCGATGCCATTATCAGGATTTCCCATTATTTCATTGCCAGAACTATCAAGTTCATAAGCTAGGTTATCAGCGGGCTTAATACCATCTTTTTTGTAATAGGTTGCAAAAGTTTCTGTATAAAGCTCACCCCACAATTTATGAATGCTAAATGGAATAGGAGAATCCACACTTAATGTATCGAGGCTAGCACCTTTCCTCGGATATTTAATAAGCGAATCAGTTTTATATTTTTGAATTCTTTCCAGTACAATATTTTTTTCTTTTTCACCAATAAATTCACCAAAGCATAAGTCACACAATTCTTCAAAATTAAGAGCCCAAAATGGGATATTAAGTTCTTTCTCTGTTGAATTATTTTTCTTATCTGGGTTTATTTTGAATATGTTAGCTTTTTCCTTCAATGCGCTACTATATTCTCCATGGATATCCAAAATAAGTACTCTTGCAGACGGGTAATTATCTGTATTAGAAATGGCATGCATAATACTTGCTACTGTTGTCGATTTTCCTGAACCAGTAGTCCCAACTACTGCCGAATGTCTAGTGATTAGCTTATTGATATCAACTAAAGCAGAAATAGATTCTGCATTGGATATGTGTCCAAGTTTTACAAAGTACGGCTTATCGGGTTGGCCGTATATACTTTTTAGTTCCCTTTCAGAAACCAAATGAACTTCGTCTCCTATCGTTGGGTACTGAGATAAACCTCGCTGAAATACACCACCTCGTTGGCTTTCCCCAATGAGTTGTATTGTCATCCACCTATCGCCACTGGGATTATCTTCCTTTTTATTTTCAGGCGCAGAACTTGCGCCTACTTGGGAAATAATTCCAAAAAGATCCAGAAAACCAATTGGCACTCTTACAAAGCTACCAATCTGGCCAACTCTGTATCCTTGCCCTTCAATATAGACAAATCCGGTCAATGATTGTTTTGATAAGGATAGTCGAACTGTAGAACCATTGACATCCTCTACAGCACCCATATATGTATTTTTATTTTTCATCTTGGCCTTCTTCGCGGTCCCCCATTGTTCTTTTTAAAAATTCTGTGAATTTTGAAAAGTCGCCAAGTTTTATTAATTTACAACCAAGTGTATCGGTTTCATCACTTTCTAATGGCTCAATAAAATCTTTAATATTCTGATCTACTTCCTCACCAGCTTCGGATGGTTTCCAAGCTCCTAGATTTGTACCTATAATGGCTTTATCAAAAGTCCATATATTTAAATTGTGTTGAATTTGCGCAAGCTCATATGCTTGGGGATATCTTGGATTTTTAGAATCATCATCATATGTTCCATGCATTAGACCTAGAACCATAGCTGTGGAGTTCGCTTTCAATGCATTAATTATTGTATTGTTTATATGACTGTCACCGAATGAGTAACCTGACAAAATTAAAAATGAAGATTTCTCTCGAATGAATCTATTCAACTGATCAATTAATGCTATGTATGGCATCTTCCGGCTTTCATCGTACTTTAAGTGTGAAGGATATATTAGTCGACTCACCTCATTTTTTATTTCTGTTGACCTATAAACTTTTGTACGCTCTTTGATTTTTTCACGATACCAATTGATAGAACCATGAACTTTCCATAATCGCGACCAATGCAAGGGTATTAAGTTATTTTCAATCGCTTTTAAATCAAAGAATGGCCGCCTTGATCCTACAAATCCATCAAAATATGGAACTTCTAAGCTATCCAATGCTTGCTCAATGAGTAAATCATAATTTGTTGTAAATATTTCAATAGGCATTTTTCTTTCTATGGAACTTATCCATTTTGCAAGCTTGTGATATGGCGTCTCACTTTCTGGCAACGGAACATCTACCTTCTTGCCTATTTTTTCACAAACCAACTCATCTAATTCTTGTAGTTGTTTCTCAGTTAATCCCCGTACAGACCCTCCTTTTGCAACCTCAAGTAAACCACGTATAAAACTCAATACATGCTCAATATTTTCATGATCCTTTTCTGCTATTTTTAACTCTTTTAGCAATTGTCCATAACTTTTGTTCTTAATTAGTTCATTATTTACCCATAAAGATAGACTTTTGATATCTGGAATTAATGGCCAATCTTCCTCATTTTCCATTTCAACCGATAACGGGCAGCCAGCAGCTAAAAAATAACTAATGGGTTTACTATTTTGCGACAACGATTGACGAAGGTACTGTAAGTGACGAGATGGATTGTGACTTATTTCCATATTTTTCTTCCTAAAAATTTTAGCTAAGGGTAATTCGATTCTAAATAAGATTTTAAAGTTGAAATCCGAAATCCGATTATAGCTTGATACATTTGAGAATGAAAGAGAGCTTAGTCCCGAACGAAATAATGGAGCCAGCGAGAGGAATTGAACCGCCGACCTAATCATTACGGATATGTATATAGGAAAGTTAAAAAGAAATTACCTCTGCTACCTTTGCAGGGCATGAGATTAAGGTTGGAGATATCACACGCTCACGAAGTTAGGGGCATTAGGTGTTACTTCAGGGGAGTTTTTTGACGCTTAATTCCTTCCTCAATATAAAGCAGTAATTGCGCGTGGATTGACCTCTTTTCCTCCTTGGCAATACGGACAACCTTTTTATGGATCTTTGGGGGTAGCCTGAGGTCAAATCTTATAGGTTTTTCCATAGCAGTATTTTAGCAGTAAAATTTTCCTTGCCAATAACAGTGTATTAACAGTAAAATACTGTTATTATTTGACCGCAAGGATCACGCTAATATGCCTGAGAACTCGTTAAAAACGGAGCAGGAGATCAGTGAGTGTTATCTGGAGGGGACTTTAAAACATTCGGGGTCCATCAGCGGGTTCATCCATGTTTTCACCCAACTGGTCAAAAACTCCCAGGGCAACGGCTCTCTCATTAAAACCGATGTCGATGATGCGCTCAGTCGTCTGCTCGGTGAACTTTCCGCTGCCAGTCTTAGGGGTGGTGTTTTGCTGGATTCAGAGGAAAATCTCGACGCGATGAATCGGCTCTATTGGCTTGCCAATGAAAACGAGATCCTTCGAGTACCTCAGGATGACGACAATCTACCGATGCAGGATGACAATACTAGAGTTCCACCTATCGAGGAGGTGATTGCTCAAGCGGCGGAATGTCTTGCCGACCCCAACTTCTTCATCGCTGAAATTTCTGGAATTATCAGTGCCTTGGTGGAACTACAATCTGTTTGCCACCAGAGAGGTGACAAATAAAAACCATTCATGAGGGGAAAAAATGGGGTGAGCGACGTGACTTTGCTACATTACCAGCATTAAGCTTCTTGACCGCACTTGAATTTGAGTCATTTTATTTTAATTGTGGTTCTTTTATTATATATTCTATACAGTTTTTATAATCACTTTTTTCAAAACTTGTGACTTTGAAAATTAGTTTTTTTCCGTGTATCGTTAAGAATTTTATTTCGTCTTTTTTAGCCCAAAATGTTTTAATGGTTTTCCAAGTATCTTCCCCTCTTATTGACACCTTAATATCAAATACGAATTTCGCTGTATTTGGAAATCTGAATTGGTCTTCTACCCATAATTGTGCTGACCTGTCTGTAAATATTGGGATAGCTCTATCCCTATGATCAGCATTTTCGCAAGCTCCTTTTATCCATCCAAGTGAGTTTACTAATACTTTTTGGTTATGCGTAAAATCATCATAAGTTGGAATTTGCGCCTTTAAAATGGAATTTTGCTCATTTATTAACTCAAGTTTTTTTTGATATTCCTTTTTATCGTTTTCCAAATTTTTTAATGATATTTCTAATGACTTGATTTTATTCTTTTGGCTTACTGAAGAATTAATTTTGTTTTTCTGGTTTTTTAATTTTTCTTTTTCTAATTCAACCAACTTTGCGGTTGCATCTAATTTTTCTTTTTCAATTTCATCAAATTCTGATTTTAGTTTTGCTACAAGTTGGTCTATTTTTTTATTTTTTTCTAAAGAGTTCTTTTCACTAATAATTATTTTTGTTTGTAGTTCTTTATTTTTTTCTTCTAAACCCAAATTTTTAATTGAAATAGATTCATTTTCTTTTTTTAGAGTTTCAGTTTGTTTTTTTAAGTCGAAATTATTGTTGTTAATTCCGTATTTCTCCCCAAGAAGGAATCCAGTCCAAACACAACCAAGCACGAGAGCAGTCTGAGCAAATGTAGTGAAGATACTTTTAGGTTTCGTTTTTTTGTCTGGTTCTGACGTCATAAAACTATAATTTATGAGTTGGGTTTAGAAAGGGTTCTCCATTTTCTGGCAGGAGGACCCTCTGCCAATTACAAATAAAAGGAAAATATTGCACGCAGGGGAGTGCCCTAAGGCTTAATGTTGCAATTTTTTATTTGCGACTCTCGTAAGAGAGTGCCGAAGAGAAGACTCGAACTTCCACACCCTTTCGGGCACATGAACCTGAATCATGCGCGTCTACCAATTCCGCCACTTCGGCATACATCTGTCTATTTGAGAGCCGCATTATAACAAATGAAATTTAAATGTCTCACTTTTTCTCGGGTTCCAGGTGCTCCAGCTCTTCTTCGGCTTTCATCAAGGCCTGCACGGACATATGCTCCCTGAAAACAAAGAATAGTCCCCCGCCAATCAGCACTACAAAGCCTATCGCCCAGGCAACCATGCCGAAACTGACCGCCGTGACTTCTGCTTCGCCTTTAATTTCATGCAGAGCGATCAAGACCCCGGCGTTGAAGGACCCCAGAAATGCAGGAGTGGGGAGCACCGTTATCAAAACACAAACCATGACGGTGAGCAGCACTACGGATTCCAGAGATTTGTCTTGCAGGTCAAAAGCAAAGTACAGAGGATAATTGATCGCAGTCAGCAAAGACCAGGTTAAGGCGGTGAAAAAAAGAATCTTTGCAAAGGCTGCCGGGTTTTTGATTATTTTGCACCCTAAAGCAAACTCCCCCACCATATATAAAATTTTCTCCCGCCATTTATCTGGCAGTGGTTTTGCCAGCCAGCCGATACAGGTTTTGACCCATTCCTCTTTATAGGTCAGCAGAAACATGAAGGTCAGCAAACCAACAACCAGTATTGCACAAAGTTTGCCAAACCCCACCAGCATGGTTTGAACGGATACCCCGGAAAAAGTGAGTTGCGGGTCAAACATATCCACCTTGACCACAAAGGCCCACACGAACAGCATCATCAAAATGATCAGATCGAACAAACGCTCAACAATAATGGTAGAAAAAGCACCCGCAAAGGTGATGCCGTGTTTTTTCCCCATAAGATAAGCTCTGAGGAACTCCCCTGCCCGCGCAGGCAGGACATTGCCCATGAACCCGATCATGAGGGGCGCGTAAATATCTTTAATGGGAATTTGTTTAAACGGACTGAGCAGGATTTGCCAGCGGTAGGCGCGGGTCACATAGCTTAAAAGTGTGAGCCCGATTGCCGGAAGTATATAAATAAGATCTGCGTCTTTAAAAGAAGCGATCAGCTCATCCATCGAAATGTTGCGCAGGGTGTAATAAAGCGCTCCCACTGCTATGGCAACCCCTATCAATAATTGACGAGCTTTTTTCAATTTTTGTTCCTTATTTCCCCAGTATTTTTTTGGCTTTTTCAATGTCCTGATTTATCTGAACGACCAGATCGTCGGCGGACTTGAAGGTTATTTCACTGCGGATTCGCGCTATGAACTGAACTTCGATTTCTTTATTGTAGATCACCTGATTGAAGTCAAAGATATGCACCTCGACACTCAACCGGTCGCGGTTGAAGGTGGGGTTGAAGCCGATATTCGCCACTCCATCATGGGACTCGTTTTTATAGACCACCCGAACGGCATACACCCCTGTGCCCGGTATCTGCACTTTGCTGGTGTCAATATTGGCAGTCGGGAAGCCGATGGCCTGCCCGGTTTTATAACCGGCGACAACCGGGCCTAGAATAGAATAATCCCGACCCAGAAAATGGCTGGCTGCTTCCACCTGCCCGGCCTCGATCAGCTCCCGCACATGCGAACTGCTCACGGTGTGCCCGTCGAGCTTGAAGGGGTCCACCACATGCACCTGAAAACCGAACTCTTCGCCCATCTTTTTAAGGTAGGGAATCGTCCCTTCTCTGCCACGACCGAAGGCATAGTCGAATCCGACCACAACTTCCTTCACGGCTATTTTTTCAAAAAGGATATTTTTGGAAAATTCACGCGGTTGCTGGTCGGCGAATTTGCGGGTGAAATCGGCACAAATGACCATGTTTATGCCAAAGGATTCTATCAACTCCATTTTTTTCTTAAAATGGGTCAGCATGGGCGGCACTTTTTCCGGCGCGATGATCTTTAGGGGATGTGGTTCGAAGGTGAATGCTATGGAAGTGCCATTATTTGCCAAAGCCAGTTCTGCCGCTTTGCGAAACAGTGTCTGGTGACCCACATGCACCCCGTCAAAATTCCCTATCGCCATGACAGGGTAGGGAATGGGGTCGGTTATATTTTTTGTTCCGCGAATTATTCTCATAAATTGACCTTATACTACCCTATTATTCAAGGACCACAAAAAATCATCCCGGGAAAGTCACGCAGGATGCATTTGCTCAGGTATTCTGTTAAAACTCAACAAATCTGTTAAAATTCAAGAAATCTGTTAGAATAAGACTTCTCAGGACAAGATTATGGAGCGCGCAAATGTTTGATATCGGATTTTTTGAGCTGATGATTATAATGGGCATCGCCGTTGTGGTGATCGGTCCGCAAAACCTGCCTAAACTTGCAAAAGCCATTGGTAAAGGCTGGGGTGAATTCCAAAGAACTTTCAGCGGCCTGAAACAAGAGGTCATGGATGAGGCGGAAGGGATCAAACAATCCGTCAACATTGATGCTCTGGAACAGGATATCAGCGCCGCCACGAAAATTGATGTGGATGTCAACCTTTCAGAAGCCGATCTGGATATTGCCGGTGACCTGAGAAAAAATTCCGACTAAGCGTCGATGAGTTCCTGCTCCACGACCTACCCCAGCAAGGGTTCCAATGATCAGTACCGTATCGTTCCACCCTTTCATTTCCCATTTTCCTCCTGCCTTGTTTGTTGCCGGGTTACTCCTGCTTTTTTTAGCTCATAAAAGAAATGATGAAAAATTAAAATCTGCCGGGACTTTTAATCTGAGCCTGGGCCTATTTGCCGCTGTGATTGCCTGTTTTTCCGGCATGGTTTCTGTCGATATTAACCTGCGCACCGTTGTCGATATCGAGGGTCACCAGGGCTATGCTTTTTTGTTCACCGTTCTCTACGGATTTTCCGCCGGCTACGCCTACACCAACTCCTTCACCAGAACCGCAATGGGATATTATATGGCGGGGCTCCTGACAATGGGCGTCTGCCTGTTCACAGGCTACCAACTGGTCTTTTAGCCGAAAATTTTATGTCCTCGCTATTGCGTGGAAACTCCAAAGCGATGAACCAGTTCGCCACCGAAATAACCTGTGGTGAGAACACAAGCTGCGCCCACAGCAATGATCAGGAAATACAAAATTCTGCCCCAGGGTTTGCGACAATATCTGGCAACAAGCATGGCTGAAATAAAAACCCCGGCAGTGACAAACGCAAACTTCATGTGGCTGGATAAAAAATCGCTGAACTTGTCGGTGTTCTCGAGGCTGATCATGCCGAGAAATCCCACCAGCAAAACCGGAAACAGGCACCAGAACCCAAAGCGGATGTTGAACCGTCCGGCCGTTTCTGCCACCTCATCGTTGCGAAGAGCCCCATAAATTTCAAACACCACACCACTGGTTAACAGACCTACCGGAAAGTGGACGATCATGGGATGGAGTTTGGCGAAGAACGTCATGAATCCCGTTTAATTTTTTTTGCGGGTTTTTCTGCGGCGGTCAATTTCTGCCAGAAGGATCCCAGCTGCGACCGATACGTTGAGGGATTGCAGAGAGCCTTTGCCGGGAACCCGAACCACCTTGTCGCACTTTTGTTTGACCCGGCTCGAAAGCCCTGTCTGTTCATTTCCCATCACCACCACAGCGGGGAATTTGATATCAGCGTCAAACAGGGTTTCTTTTGCATTTGAATCCGCACCGATTACAAACCATCCCCGTTCCCGGCAATCTCTTAATGCAGAAGGCAGGTCACTACTGGTGAATACAGGAACTTCTTCCAGACCTCCTTCGGCCATTCTCGCGGCAGAAGAAGGAATCACTGAAGTCTTTCCAGTACCGGGAATTATTAATCCATCCACACCAAAGAAAGCGCAGGTCCGTAAAATCGCTCCCTGATTATGTGGGTTGTCAATGCTGTCCAGCGCCACGACCAGTCCTTTGTCTGGCATTTTTCCCCGGATCAGTCGATGCGCCGATTCCGGTACGAGGGGCTTGACGACCATGACCACTCCTTCATGGTGAACCCCTGCGGCAACTTTATTGAGTGACTCCTGATCCAACTGGCGAAAAGGAAGTTTATTTTCAGAACAAAAAGCTGTGACCTTTTTCAACTCCGAGGCGCGGGCACGACTGAAAAACACGCGCAAGAGACTCTCCGGCCTTGCCTTGAACGCACTCATGCATGAGTTCCATCCATAGAGGGTGAACTCTTCCTGCTTTTTATACTGCTTACGCACCTTGTCGGGGCGTGTTTTTTCAAAAGGTGTCTTTCTATCGTTCAATTGATTTCCTCTGCGCACAGGTTTTGCTCATTGTTCTGAGATATTATCTGCCCGCGAAATAAAGCTATTACTATTTGCCAGCGGCGGCACGTCGCTATCCATGGCCTCCCATCATAAACTCTTCATTGTCATCGAAAGCCGGAGTTGGAAGTTTTGCAACCTGACTGAAAAAGTTTTCGGCTTGTTCCATGACCTCGGCAGCAGTATGACATTCGAACATATTCTTTCTAAACTTCGACGCACCGGGATAACCGAACACCAGCCACGACGAAAACTTGCGCAACATAATAAGCGTTGATCGCAAATCGTAATTTTCGCGCAGCCCATTTAAATACTGGTTGAGAAGTTCCAGGCTGGCACGTTCGACAGCCAAGCCGGCACATTCTTTAAAAATCCAGGGATTCCGCAAAGCTCCGCGACCGATCATCACCGCATCCACTCCGGTCTCCTGCAATCTTTTTCTAGCCTGGACAGAATTTCGGATATCACCGTTACCAATGATTGGCAGTTTTGCGCGTTCCTTGACTTCGGCAATGAGATCCCAGTCTGCTTTACCTTCGTATCCCTGCGCCCGTGTGCGCCCGTGAATAGCCACCCATTCGCAACCGGACTGGTAGGCCGCTTCGACGCATTCATGAATGGTCAATTCATTTTCATTCCACCCTGTTCTCATCTTAACGGTGAGCGGTAGACGAATGCCTTTTTTGATCGTACTCAGGAAGGTTTCCAGATAAGCCGGGTCGCGCATCAACGCCGCCCCGCACCCTTTTTTGATCACTTTTTTGACCGGGCAACCCATATTGATATCGACAAAGTCTGCGCCAGTCTCTTCAACCACATTCACCGCATTGACGATGTCTTCCGCCGACTCGCCAAAAAGCTGAATCCCCACAATGGTTCCAGGACTTTTATGAATGCGCATCATTTTTTTAGTCTTCTCAGAATTAAAGAAAAGACCTTTTGCCGACACCAGTTCAGAGATCAAAACCCCTGCCTGCATTTCATCCATCAACTGGCGAAAACAAACATCGGTGATTCCCGCCATGGGGGCCAGCCAGAACGGATTTCTCGCTCGCGCTATCAACCCGCCCTGGGCCGCGGGTGCCTCCGAGTGAATTGATGATTGCAGTAAGTTCATAAAATTTCTTTCTCAAATCCTTCGCAAAAAGAATGGAAATGCGGAGGAGGCGATGCCTTAAATTCAAAATGGCGGTCGAAACATTGAAAGCTCAGCTTCCAGGCATGCAGTCCATACTCATAACTTTCGCCATCCCCTTCGCCATAAACCTCATCATTTAAAATTGGCAGGCCCTGGCTGGATAAATGCACGCGAATCTGATTTGTTCTGCCCGATAATGGGATTACTTTTAAAATTGAATGCGACTCGGTGGAAGCCAGCCATTCAACCTGAGTGGTCGCAGCTTGCGGTTTCAGGACTCCCTCTCCAACGCCTCGCTGTGCCCCGGCCACCACTCCAATGGGTGCCGTTAAAGTGAATTGTTTTTTCTCCGGCTTGCCTTTTACCAGCGCCAGATACTCTTTTTGAATACGATGACCTTTAAACTCTTTCATCAAGAAACCGGCGGCCTGGCGTGACCGGGCAAACACAATCAACCCGGTAGTGGTTGCGTCCAACCGTTGCACAGGGCGCGGAACTTCTCCGGGAAACATTTCCCGCAAAACTTCAGTCATGCTGTTTTGAAAATATCGCCCACTCGGATGCACCGGAATAGGTGCAGGCTTGTTGAACACCCGGATATGCCTGTCCTGATAAACCACCTTCAACCTGCGATCAGCAGGAGGTTCCTGACGAACTCCCGCATGAGTGATAATGCGGTCCCCTTCATGAAGGATACACCCTGGCCGGGCCTTTTCCCCATTTAATAAAATATCGCCGTTTAAAATCTGCGCGATCCAGGCTTCCCGGGTTTGATAAGTAAACCGTGACGCGAAATACTGCTCTACAGCAAAACCATGATATTGAGATGGAATCGTAGATTTATAAACCTGCTGGGATGCCGGAGGCTGATGTAATTTCACCGGGTTGCACCCGGAGGAAGTGGGAAAACGCTCCTTAAGCCGCATACATCCCCCGTTCGCCAAAAAAAGTCACTGCTCATTCCAACCGGCGGTTCGCCGGTTAGTTCCATTGTGGGTTTACGGGAGCTTTGATCAGGTATTCATAATCTTTGCCCATGGACTTCACAGCACATGCCCAGATATCATCTTCATTTTCCTGGAACACAAACTCGCTCTGCGCCTCACAGGTCAGCCAACTGAGCCGGGTCATCTCACCTGCAAGCTGACCTGCTCCCCAACCAGAATAACC
>JAJDBI010000232.1 GCA_029261435.1 Nitrospinaceae bacterium | reverse complement strand
CGTGACAGTCGGGGTCAAAGGCTGGGTGTAAAACGTTTTGGAGGCCAGGCCGTCAAAGCAGGAGAAATACTGGTTCGCCAGCGTGGTACCCACTTCCACCCGGGAAGTAATGTGGGCTTGGGAAGTGATTATACGATTTTTTCTAAGATTGAGGGTGTGGTTAAGTTTGAGCATCGAGACCGCAAAACGCAAAAAATCAGCGTCTACCCACAAAACTGAAAACGTCACAACTCCCGCCAGCTTTTCCCCTTTTGGGTGGAGAACCTCGTAAATGGCAATAGCCTCATCTGCGAAATTCTCTAGACCCCACAAGTTATTGCTAGCTACTACTGAGGGTTCTCGATATTTTTCAGACCCTAACAATTAAAGAGCTCTTTTCAATGAGGGCTTTCTGCTATGTTTGTTGATCAAGTAGCCATAATCGTTCAGGCGGGTGATGGTGGAGACGGTTGTAGCAGTTTCCGCCGGGAGAAGTATATTCCCCTGGGAGGACCCGACGGCGGTGATGGCGGCAGAGGTGGAGATGTTGTGCTTGAGGCCGATCCCAACCTCACTACACTGATAGACTTACGATACCAGAAGACTTATCGAGCGGAGCATGGAAATCCGGGCCGGGGCAAGCAGATGACCGGGAAAAGCGGGAAAACTTTGCTCATACGTCTTCCTCCCGGGACTTTGGTCAAGGATAAGGAGTCTGGCGAATTGCTGGTTGATCTCAAAGAAGCTCATCAGCAATTCATCGTTGCTAAAGGTGGCAATGGAGGGCATGGAAACCTGCATTTCCAGTCTTCCACCCAACGTGCTCCGAGAAAACTTGAACCCGGCTGGCCCGGTGGATGCCGAAACCTTTTTCTTGAACTCAAACTTTTAGCTGATGTGGGGATCATGGGGTTTCCCAATGCCGGCAAGTCCACTCTCATCTCAAAAATTTCTAACGCTCGACCAAAAATAGCCGACTATCCTTTTACTACCCTTGTTCCTAATTTGGGAGTAGTGAGGTTGGAAGAAGGGGAATCTTTTGTTGCCGCCGATATTCCAGGGTTGATCGAAGGAGCGCATACGGGAAAGGGCCTTGGGCACCAGTTTTTAAAGCATATTGAGCGCACCCGTTTGCTTCTTCATCTGATTGATTTTTCAGATCTGGATAAGGATGCCATTTTGAACCGTTATCATAAGCTACAAATGGAACTGAAACGTTTTAGCCCAGAGCTATCCCAAAAGCCGCAAATCCTGGTGGCTACCAAGGCAGATGATCCTCAATCTCAACAAAACATCCTTGATCTTCAAGCATCCATGACTGAGTTGAACCCCGCGTTTTTTTTGATTTCGTCTTTGACCGGTGAGGGAATTCAGCCGTTACTGTGGAAAATCAAGGAAGGGCTTTCCCGGGTAGAAAAAACTTCGTAGAAGGGTAGCAGACGAGAACCTCCAACCTGATCTATTACTGGATCAAAAACTCCTGGAATTTAATTTTTTTGACCCGACCATCGCTATCAATTTTCTTGTTGTATGCAAGTTGAAGCCTTTTCTCCAGTTTTTCTTTTACGTACAGGATGTCGTTGTAGAATTTTTTTGCCAGAAATTTTTCCACGGTTTTAACCGTTGTTTCCTCAAAAAAAGGTAAGGCACTTTGCATAACCTGAGCACTGGCTTCATCTGTGAAAGTGATTTCCAGAGTGAAACTGAGAACTTTAATGTCGTTCACGTCAAACGCTACCGGCATGATAGTAGAAAATTTCACCATCTTTGCTTCAGGAGACAATGCTGCAAGAAGGCCTTCTGAATCTTCTTCTACCACCTCCACCGACTCTGATGATTCTGAGAGTGTTTTGGATTTTGCGAGTTCCTGAGCAATTTCAGATTTTGTGTCTTCACCGACTTCTCCGAGAACTGCAGGTTTAGCGGCTTTCTCAACCTGTTCGGGTTTGGTTTCTGCTTTCTCTGATGCTTCCTCTGGGGCCGCCGTTACTTGTTCTTTGTCCGGTTTTGGAGTCAAGCCTTCGGGAACTTCGGCTTCGGGTTTTGCAACTTCGGTCAATTCGGGTGGCATAAAGGTCTGCCATGCAAAATAGGCTCCTCCTGCGGTGACCAGCAGTCCTAAAACTCCTCCTGCTAACATTAATTTCCCAGTGCGGGTAGCGGGAACGGAAATGGGACCAATTTTTATTCGCTCGTCTTCTTCATCATCATCTTCTTCATAATCCTCATCGTCATCATCTTCAGGGTAGTCGTCTTCAGAGATACCTAATTCAGCCGCCGCATCTTGTTCATCGTCCTCTTCGTCATCGTCTTCTTCACCCTCTTCTTCATCGTCTTCTTCACCCTCTTCTTCACCCTCTTCTTCATCGTCTTCTTCACCCTCTTCTTCGGTGGTTTCTTCAACGGCTCCTTCAGCGGTATCCTCGGTGGCTTCTTGATCGGCAAAGGCCTCAGCCCACATATCTTCTTCGCTTTTTTCTTCTTCACCTTCGGCAGTTGCAGAGGCATCTCCAGCGGTTTCTTCGACGGCTCCTTCGGCACTTTCTTCTGTAGCATCTTGATCAGCAAAGGCTTCAGCCCACATATCCTCTTCGCTTTTTTCTTCTTCACCTTCAGCAGTTTCTTCTGCAGGTGTTTCTTCAGCGCTTTCTTCGGTGGCATCTTGATCGGCAAAGGCTTCAGCCCACATATCTTCTTCGCTCATTTCTTCGAGCGGGTCTCCAGCGGAAGCAGGAACCTCCTGAGTCTCTTCGGCAGATTCTTCTGCAGGCTCAGGTTCGGTGTCTGCTTCTGTTTCAGGTTCTACGGCAGTTTCTTCTGCCTCGGTCTCTGGGAGAATATCTCCTAAAATATCATCGACATTGGCTTCTGTCTCAGGGGCGGTGACTTCTTCAGGGGGAGAAGCAGTATCAGTTTCTTCATCATCATTGAGAATATCGTCAAGAAGCCCGTCCAGATCATCATCACCATCAGGTTTTATGTCTTCCTCTGTTTCTGACGAATCAGGCACAGCTTTATCATTAGTAGCGTCATCGGCCATAGTGTCCAATTCCGATTCCTCCCCATCACCTAAATCTAATGGAGTTTCTTCGGGTCCCTCCTCGGTTGAGGTTTGTGTGTCATCGCTGATGAGGTCATCGAGCATGCTGTCGAGTTCTGGCCCTGCTGAGTCATCGGTAGTCGTTTCCTCGCTGGGAGCCACATCCCCACCAATGAGATCATCAAGCATGCTGTCGAGTTCTGGCCCTGCTGAGTCATCGGCAATCGTTTCCTCACTGGGAGCCACATCCCCACCAATGAGATCATCAAGCATGTTGTCGAGTTCTGGCCCTGCTGAGTCATCGGCAATCGTTTCCTCGCTGGGAGCCACATCCCCACCAATGAGATCATCTAGCATGCTGTCGAGTTCTGGGCTGTCTTCAATGTCACTTTTTTCATGTTCTTCATCAATCAACTGGTCCAGCATGTCATCGAGGTTATCTTCCGCTGGGCTTTCGAGTTCATGACCTTCACCTTCAGGGCTGTCTGGAAGGGAAGGATCTGAAGAACCTACCGGGCTTGTCTCGGGAGTGACTAAGAAACTGTGCTGGCATTTGGCGCACTCGACCTGGGTCCCCTCTTCTGTCAGATCGGGGAGGTCGACATCATAACTGGCTTGACAATCGGGGCAGGATATTTTCATAAATCAATAAGAATCAGATACTTATGTGCGTATTATATTTTTTATGCTGTGAAAAGTAAATGTCTAATCCCCTGCTGTATCTTCCTCGTTAATAGTGAGAGGAAGCTAAATTGACAAGGTACTGTAACTCCACTATAATCGGAAAAGGATTGACGAAACCCGGAAGTTAACATCCATCTACATAAGGCTTTCCGGCCTTTTTCATTGCACTGCTTATCCCGATTAAATTTGTTTACTTTAAAAGGCTCTGAGCCGTTAAGTAGAATATGACCTCTTATAAAGCAAAACAGATTGTAATTCAGCTTGTTATACTTTTGGCGTTTACAGGGTTCTTTACGGGCAAAACCCCTCAATACGTTAGTGGATTATCGCCATTCTTTTCCGCAGTAAGCCAAGTGGAGGAGGGTGTGTTCCATAAGGCAAAGGAAACACGTTTTCAAAATGAGCTGGCCTACGATAACCGTATTCGGGAAAAAATACGTCTGATCATTTCTGATTATAACACAGGGCTGGATAAGACCAGTTCCGTGCTGATCCCTGACTGGATTCTGACTGAAAGCAGGAAATATGGCTACGACCCGCTTTTTCTCACTGCCTTGATCATTACAGAGAGTTCCTTTAATAATTGGGCAAAATCAAACCGGAATGCCCATGGCTTGATGCAGTTGAAACCGGCCACGGCAGTTGCTTTAGCGTCCGAAACCGATTTGAAATGGAAAGGGACCCCCACTCTGTATGACCCAAAAAAGAATATAGCTTTAGGGGCTTATTACTTGAACAAGATGGTAGCCCGTTTCGGGGACCTGACCCTTGCCTTGGAGGCTTATAATCAAGGCCCATCAAGATTAAGCAGATTTCTCAGGAGAGGTTATCTTCCTAGCCGCTATTCTGGGAAAGTTCTAAAAAACTACAGAAAAATCCGTTTCCAACCTATTTAGGGCGGCCACGAATTAATTATTTTAGCAGGGCCTCCCCAATTTGGTTTGATTTCTATGAACGTATTTAAGGAACTTATATACCTGAAAGTCTTTTTCGGGAGAACGATGGGTTTTACAACGCAGGCTCTCCTGATGGCCTTGTTACTGGTATTCTTCTCAGGGTGTACAAATGTAGATGTTGAGAAAGCATTTAACGGAGACCTTCGTCCGGGACAGGCCAATAAGATAATTGGTGAGTACTGTCAAAGCTGCCACATCCACAAAGATTTTGACCCTCCTCTGCATGTTTCCAAAGTCAGAAACCTTTATAATCGCCCGGCATTTAAAAAAGCCCGGGAATGCCGATCCTGCCACTACATTGAAAAAAACTGGATGCATAATCAGCACGAACGCAAGACTCGAATGCCGGAAGATGTGAACCGGGGAAAATTCAATAAGTTTGAGAAAAAAGAGCGGAGCAGGAAGCGCCGAGGTTGATTGCACCCCTGAAAAAGATTCAAAATTCCTTTTTTTAAATCAGAATAAGCCGATTAATATGTAATCAACGGGCAAGGCGAGAAAGCATGAATAAAGCCCTAAATGCTTATTTTCCGGTGCCAAGGTCGGCCTGGAAGAAAGAATGAGATCTTGAAGTGAAGCTTTTTTTTAAATTTGGAGTATTGCTGGTCGGAATATTTTGGATTATGGCATCTGAAGTTTGTGCCTTTTCCATTGGCGAGTTCAACGTTAGAAGCAAGTTTGGTGAAAAATTTGACGCTTCTTTTGAAATCGATTTGGATTTTGATGGACCTGTGGAAGTGCGACTGGGGGAGGACGAGGACTATACCAGGTTGGGGCTTGAAAGACAGGATATCATTGATGGTCTGATCCTGGACCCTGTTCAATCCGCAAGCGCATTAAAAAGAACCATTCAAATTCATTCCAACAACCCTTTGTTTTTTCCTTCGTTCAACCTTGTGGTTAGAGCAACTCATAATGGCGGGACGTTGTTAGAAAATTTTCTGGTGACAGTGGACTTTCAACAAAGTTTGGCCTTGAACGTCCGTGGTAAGAAAAAAAAGACCTCTCCGAAAGAACTTCCTGGATATGAACCAAAGCCTGTTGTTAGTAAGGAAAAGGCACCACTGTCTGATGAGATAGAGAAATTTGTAAAGGATGAGCCTATTGTGAATAAACAGCAAGAGGCAATCCTTGATCGCCGAATGCCTGAGGACCCCGAAGGCAAGGTCTCCAATGAAGAGCCTGAGGGCTTATCTGTGAAATCGATTGCCCCGGTTCCTGTAAAGAGGGAGGTGAAGCACCGAAGGCGTCTTTCAGGTGTTATGTGGGCTAACCCAAGACCCAACCCTGACTTGGAAACTACGGAGGTCAAAAAAGCTGGTGGTGTACAAGTTTTACCGACCCCGAAGGGGGTGTATGTTTTGCGAAAAGGGGAGGGGTTATTTTCAGTTGCAAGAAAACTCAAGGTGGGCAAATATCATCCGGCTCAAATAGCAGCAGCTATCTGGATGCACAATATTGATAAATTCATATTTGGAAATATCCACGGTATTCAGGCGGGGGTTGAGTTAGAGTTGAACCACCTGGAAGAGCATCTTTCTGGTCTTGACCTTCAGGCGGCAAGAAGTATTTTAAAAAACCAGGCTGTAGAATGGAAGCTGGCAAAAAGTGCTGCTTCGATTCCGGAGGAGGTTTCAACGGTTCCTGAAGTAGCACTACCTTCTGAAAGGTTGGAAGACCTTACTGATCTATTCGAGCAGGTGCGAGGATGGCAGGTCACTTGGGAAAAGATGGACATTAAAGGACATCTGGCTTACTACCAGGTTTTGGAAACCGAAAACCCATTTCTGATTAGTAAAAGACTATTGCTGGGTCGATATCCTAAGCCGCATCTTGAGACATCTTCCAAGTTTATGGTGTTGAAGGAGGGAGTGCCAATGGTGTTTTTTACACAGGCCTTTTCTTCTGAAAACTTAAAAAGCTGGGGACTGAAGGAACTTGAGTGGATGCGTTCTCCCTCAGGTTGGAAAATACGCGGGGAAAATTTTTACGAATGGTCCTCTCATTCAGGGGAGCAATCGTTGAAAAATGATGCAGACTTGATGGGTAGTGTCAATGTAGATAAGGCTCTTTCTTTTGTCATTCATGTCTCCAGTCATTCGAAAAAAGCTGAGGCACTTTCTTTGACGAACCAGTTAAGGAAAAATGGGTTTGATGCTTATTGGGCTCCGGTCAGGTTGTCGGTGGATACTTTTATTTATCGAGTTTATGTGGGGAGATTCTCAGATTGGAATCAAGCTCATAGAGTGGTTCGAGTATTAAGAAAAAAATCTTTTGGTGGTCACGCGACGGCAATTCCCTATCCTCTTGTGCTAAAAGTTGGGGAGGCTGATTCATTACAAGATGCTAGGGTGATATTAGAATCTTTACGGAAATCGGGGTTGTCAGGTTTGCTGTTGGTTTCTTATAGTGAACCCAAAGGAACCTCTTTTCGCGTGGTAGTGGGGGCTTTTAAGAAGGCAGATAATGCTACTTGGATGCTTCAAAAGCTGAAGCAGTTTGGTTTTTCCGGTGAGTTGATTTCTCCCTAGAATGCTGGGGGAGAGACTAGTTTGACTGAAATAAGGCAATAAAAAAACCGCTCACTTTTCAGTGAGCGGTTTTAATTTAGGACGTAAAAACTATAGGGAGTTTTTCAAAGTAGGTGCAGGTTTAAAGCCAACTGTTTTGCTAGCTTTAATTTTGATTTCCTCACCGGTCTGAGGATTTCGTCCTTTTCGTGCCTTTCGGTTTCTAACCGTAAAGGTTCCAAAACTGGGATAGGCGAACCGTTTTTCTTTTTTGATCCCTTTAGAGATAGCGTCGAAGGTGGCATCGATCACATCTCCGGCCAACCTTTTGGTCAGGCCATCGTCTTTACAACTTTTAATTACCGCATTGATTAATTCATCTTTAGTCAAGATTCATCCCCTCCTCTCTAATCGTTATAAGGCTCGTGCATTATTATGAAACCGGCATCAAATGTCAAACAAAAAAAAAAGGCTGGTATCCTTTTTAGCCCTTTGTTGAGGGGCGAATTAGACCCTTCGATATTGAGTCTGATAAAATAGGACTGGAGTTATTAAGAGGTTTGAGCTTATATTTTATTCTGTTCAAGAGTAAAAAATCTGGTATTTTAAAAGTACGTTGTAAGAGGATGTTTTATTTAGAGATATTACATATAGCTTTTGAGGTTGGATATGGCAGTGCTGAAAGTAGCTAAATTAGGCAATCCTGTTTTGAGGCTGATAGCCAAACAGGTTGATTTAAAAGACTTGGCTGATGAACAGGGAGAACTGCAGAACTTTATAGACGATATGATCGATACCATGCGTGAGGAGGGTGGTGTTGGCCTTGCTGCTCCCCAGGTCAATCGTTCCCTGCAAATCGTTGTGCTGGAGTATGAGAATAACGAGAGATATCCTGGCGAGAATTCTATACCTGTGACAGTCCTGGTCAATCCAGTATTGTCGGATTACGGCGAGGAAGAGGTTTTGGGATGGGAAAGTTGTTTAAGTCTTGTTGATTTCAGAGGCCTGGTCCCAAGATCCACATCCGTGACGCTCAAAGCTTATGATCGGGATGGCAATAAGATAGAGAAACGGGCGGTTGGTTTCGAAGCAGTAGTTTTGCAACATGAAATTGATCACTTGAACGGTAAGGTGTTCCTGGATCGTATGGAAGATCTCACTAAATTGGCTTATCAGGATGAATTCGAAGAGTTCTGGCTGAAAAAAGATTCGGTTCAGTAAAAGGAGAAATGGAAGTGGAAAACTCTCTGGAAGAAGAGATCTTGCATCTATATCAGGAGCCCGGGATAGGTGCTTCCTATACGAATACATATGGAGAAGAGAATATCCAGAGCCTGGTCAAAAAGTTCCGCACTCTTAAAGATGTGGGTATGCAGGAGATGCTGGAAATGCTGATCCGTTTTTCTCAGTCCAGCGATTTAGCGACCTGTTTTGTTTCGGTGGGTGTTTTGCACGCCTTGGGGAAAAAGGAAGATGTTCAAGAAGCCTATCGATGGGCCGAAACTCAGGAGAACCCGGCCCAAATCATCAGTCATTTTGATATCGGCAAGTCGGTTGCCGATTATTTTACTTCAACCTGAACTTTTCTATCTCCCGCTATAGGGGTTGGGTTGAATCCGCTTGGGTCAACAGGGCATACTGAGCCTACGCATTCTCCCTGCTTGAGTTTGTTCTGCACAAAGATCAGGAATCCAGACCATAAAACCCCCGGTATGGCGACCAGCCCAGCCATCCACAAGGCAATCTGATTGACGTCCAGATTCCACCCATCTACGGCAAAGCCCACACCCCAATTGCTAAAGCCCATGACCAGAGTCAACAACGCGAGTTCAAAGCTGAAAACCCTTCCCAGGTAATTGTCTGGGGCAGAGAGATGAATCAAGGCTGAACTGAAAACCCAGATGATGGAACCGAAAAGGGTTGCAAGGCCCACACCCAGAGAAAGAGTCCAGAGGTTGTGGGAATGGGCGATGAACAAATATGAAACAGCTTTCAGGAAAAATGCGCCGGCAATGGCCCATTGTAAAACCGAGGCACTTTCTCCAAAAATCCGCCTGACCAAGACCGGTCCCAGGGCGGCTCCTAATCCACGTGCGGAGTAGAGGATACCTATTCCCAATGAAAGGGAGCCTGACAGCACCTGGCTGGCCATTAGGGGGATCAGAGTCATGATGCCACCTGCCACTGCCAGTCCAGCCTTTAATAATGACAATACCAGTACCAGGGGCTCAGACCATAAATAGCGCAAGGCGTTGACGAACTCTTGATAGCCGGTTTGTTTTGGTGAGTCCTTTTCAATTGATTTTTTCTGAGTCGGGATTTTTGAGATGAACCACGCCGAAAGTAGAAAGGTGCTGGCGTCTAGTATAAAAGCCGTTTTTATCCCGAATAAATGAACGACTACGCCACCCAAAGCGGCACCAAAGGCCAGCATGACCGACCAGGTAGAGCCGCTCAGTGCGTTGGCGGTGACCAGATGTTCTCTGGGAACGAGTGATGGAATGATGGCGCTCCGGGCCGGCTCAAAGAACCCTGCTAAGGATATCTCTATAATCACCAGCGCATATACCAGCCATAATGCATTCTGGTCTTCCACGAGAAGAAATCCAAGCACGACTCCACAACGTAACAGATCGCTGATGATCATCACCCTTTTTCTGCTGATGCGGTCGACAATCACGCCGGCTACTGGGCTGACCAGAACAATAGGAAGAAGTTTTGCCATCATAGCTCCGGCCATAGCCATTCCTGAATCGCTGAGCTTAAGGATCAAAGCATAAATGGCGATGCTGTTAAGCCAGTCTCCCAGTTCAGACACTACTTGGCCGTACCACAGGTTGCGAAACGCGGGATTCTGGCGTAACAGATGAAAATATCCGATCGTATTTTTGCTTTGCATGCAAAATCCCGGAAAAGCTGAAGGTGGATGACGCGGAGCCCATACTAAAGATCCCTGCGTGAATCTGCAACTGGAATTCGTTTTCGGGGTCTGGTATCTTTAAAGCTATTAAAAAAACAGGTTTCAGTATAAAGGTGCAACATGGAAGAAGAACCGATATTGGAGGAAATTGATGATAATACGGAGAGATTGATCCGGAGAATTTCTCTGTGGGTCTCACTGCTTCTGACCACTGCACTGGTGGTCTGGTATTATCAGGCGAATCCCCGGGACTCACCGGAAGTGATCAAGATGCGAGTGTTCTTCAAAGAAAAAAACAGGGAAGTGGGCAAGTTCATTAATATGGATAAAAATGAACAAATTGCATTTGCTTTTAAAAGCAAATACCCTTTCTACAAACACTATGTCATGGCTTCAACTGTAGAGCAGGAAAGAATTCGTTCGCTCATTCATATATCTACGGATTACACACCCAATCAGTATTGGTTCAATCTCTTTTTTATGTGGGTGATGTGTTTCACCACTTTTTGGTTTCTTGGCTTGATGGCCGAGGCTTGCATCGTTATCATGCGGCGCAACTCAGAAGCGCGGATAAAAACCTACAAAAAAGAGAAAGAACAATCCTTATCCACTTCCACAACCGAAAATGAACCCGGCGGAGAATAAATGATTGTCAATTCCTGCATCCTCGAAGATATGAAATACAGGAAGTAGCAAACCTCAGAATATCGAATTACTAGAGAACCAAAACTATGGACGCCAGTCAGATTAGGTTTGTGATATTTATTTCGATATTTTTATTGATGCTGGGATTGGAGTCTGTCCTCCAACGTCACCCTACCGTAGATTCTAAAAAACGTCGTCTCAAAATTAATTTGGCTTTAACAGGTATTGATATTCTGGTGGTGCGCATATTTTTTGGGGCAGCGGCGTTGGGGGCCTCTCAGTTTGCGGAAGAGAAGGGGTGGGGCTTGTTTAACTATCTGGAACTGCCGGAAGGACTGGAGGCCTTGCTTTGCATAGTCATCCTGGATCTGATGATTTATATCCAGCATGTTGTGTTGCATATGATTCCTTTTTTCTGGCGCTTCC
>JAJDBI010000231.1 GCA_029261435.1 Nitrospinaceae bacterium | reverse complement strand
CATCTGAATGAGGACCGAACCTGCCGGGTGCATGGTGAAGTTTTTAATGACTTTGATTTTTCTGCATACGTTGAAGGCGCGGCCTAGATTTCTGGACATGGTACTCCTTGAAAAAGTAAGGGTGATAAGGTCTTGGCAAGTTTCAGAACTCGAAATCTGAAAAAAGTTAAATTAGCAGTTATGAGCTGGTTTTTCAACTACCAGAAATATTGTCAGAGACCAGACAAAAAGATTTGGCAGGCAAACATCTGCTTGGAGCTGTCAGATGGTGAGTGGGGTGGATAGAGGATACACTATGGGTTACTGGCTTGTAACTTATTCAAATATTTGGTACTATCCAGACCATTCCTAACTTAATAAAACTTATCGGGTTTTTTTCGCAAGCTTATGGACTCCTACTTTGAAAAAGGAATCAGGCTCAATGGCACTCTCTGGGTAAAGGGAGCTGTTCATTTTGATGGGGATTTTGAGGGAGAAATATACTCTTCCGACCATTTCGTTATCGGAAAGTCTGGCAAAATTTTAGGCAATATCAAAACCTATAACGTGACAAATATGGGTTTTATTCAAGGTAATCTATTTGCTGAAAATAAGGTTGCTCTGATGAATGACAGCCGGTTGACGGGTGATATATCTACCTATCACTTGATCATCGACGAAGGTTCCAACTTCGAAGGCCGTTGTAAGATGATTGAAGAAGCCCCAAAAAGTGTCAAAGAGGAAATGGAAACGCTGGAAAGGCCTGTTCCTAAAACGGCGAAAGCTTCCAAAGCTTCCAAAGCTTCCAGTGATCCAAAGTCATCCACTGCAAATAGTAAATCATTTTTCCCGTTAAAAAAGGCCGCTGGAATTGCAGCTGTGGTTCTGGTGATTGCCGGAGTAACCTGGCTTTACCCACGAGAAGGAGATAAGCTGGAGCCGCTGGTTAAAAAGGGCTACGATCTAGTGGCTAAGAAAAGTTATGCCGAAGCGGAGACCGTTTTTAAAAAAGCTCTGACGGTCTCTCGGGTTGAGTCCAGAGTGTATGCGGGGTTGGGAGACATTTATTTTGAAGACAAGCGTTATAACGATGCGTTGGCGCAGTTCCAGAGAGCCATTGACTTAAGCCCGGCAAATGGACAATACCGTATTAAACAGGCAAAAACATATTCCGCCAAAGGGCAACTGAAGGAAGCGGTAGAGTCCTACAAACAGGCTGTAGAGATTGACCCCAAGAGTGGAGCTGCTTTTTATAATCTGGGACTTTTATATCTGGAACAGAAGGATATGGACAAAGCTCGTGAATCCCTTGAGATGAGTGTAGCGGTCGATTCAGAATCTTTTGAACCTCATGAAGCGTTGAGTCGGGTTTATTCCCAGGAAAATTCATATGATAAGGCGATTGCAGAAATTAGTAGCGCCATAAAACTTAAAAATGACAAGTCCAGCCTGCATCTGACTTTAGGGACACTTCTTTTGGATAGCGGTAAGCAAGATGAAGCGGTGGAGGCTTTCAAAAAAGCGGCAGACTTATTTCCACAAAACTTCTCCGCACAAATTCGTATTGCCGACTGGTATTACACCAAGGGCATGCTTGAGGAATCTCTTGAAACCTACAAGGTTGCAGAAACTCTCGACTCCGAGAACCCCGTAGTTCAGGCCCGGTTGGGAAAAATTTATATAGATAAAAACGAAAATAAAAAAGCCCAAGTGGCATTAGAAAAGGCTATTAAGCTAAACCCAAAAGATGCCCAAAGTCATTACCAACTGGGAAGGCTGGTTTCTGAGGAAGGGAAGTGGGGCCGCGCCCAGTCGCTATTATCCAATGCTATTTCTTTAGATGCTGGATACGGACCTTCCCATTACGAGTTAGGTATTGTGTTGTTGGGCAGAGAAAAAGTGGACTCGGCTAGAGAAGAATTCCAGAAAGCTTTAGAGCTGGAACCCAAGAACTCGGACTTTATCATGGGACTGGTGTTGGCATTGGTCGAGAAAAAGGAACTGGATAAATCGTTGGAGTTACTTCTTCCTATTTCCAAGAGAGAGAAGGATAATCCGAAAATCTTTTTTGCAATCTGTAATGTGTACACGAAGAAAGGTTACTTTACAGTTGCCACCGGGCATTGTGAAAAATCACTTAAATTAGACAAAAGTAATTATAAGACCATGAATCGTTTGGCGTGGTTGTACGCCAAGAAAAGAATTAAGCTCAAAAAAGCTTTTGAGCTTTCAAGCCAGACTCTCAAAGCTTTTCCGAAACGGGCGGAGTTCATTGATACTCTGTCAGAGATTCTTTATGTTCGGGGGGAACCTGAAAAGGCGATGGCAAAAATTCAAGAAGCCATTAAGCTGGTGCCCAACAACCCTTATTACAAGCAACAACTGTGGAAGTTTAAGAATGTAAAGCTTAAGTCAGATCCTGCCGGATAACGTTTATAGAATCCCCGTTCCTTTCAATCCAATATAGGAAAAATAAGTCAGAAGTAAAACGGTTCCTTTTATTTTGCCCAGGGTGTGGTTCCCAAACGCTATCATAGCCACTAAGAGTCCGGTGATGGCAGTGGTGATGATCAAGTCTGGTTGAATGGGTTCCTGGATATGCAAAGGATGGATGGTTGCAGTAAGACCCAGAACCATCAGGATATTGAAGATATTGCTCCCAAAAATATTTCCAATAGCCATTTCTCCATGGCCTCGTTTTGCGGCGATCAGGGAGGAAACAATTTCGGGGAGACTGGTTCCTATTGCGACGATGGTGATACCTATAAACCATTCGCTGATCCCCAAAAGCCGGGCGATGCCAACGCCACCATCGACCAGTAACTTGGCTCCTCCAACTAAAAGAACAAGCCCTAAGATGATCAGCAATGTTTGAAGTGCGGGACCTTTCCCCGCAAAGAGATTAGATTCCTCTTCCGGTTCTTCTGAAAAATCTTCCCTATGGCTGAATGATCTCCAAATATATAGTCCTAAAAGGCAAACCATGAAAAGCCCCTCATAACGGTTGATTTCCAAATCCCAGGCGATAATTAAAATGAGAAAGGAAGCTAACAGTAGTGGAGGGGATTCCCTCTTAAGACGGTCGGGGGCTATTGACATGGCGCAGATGAGAGCGGTCAGCCCAAGCACAAGACCAATGTTTGCGATGTTGCTACCGATGACATTGCCCATAGCCAACTCCGAGATGCCATCTAGAGCGGCAAGAATGGCAACGGCCAGTTCAGGAGCGGAAGTTCCGAACGCTATAACGGTAGCTCCAACTATAAAGGGGCTGATTTTAAGAGTACGAGCCAGGCGAACACTGCCGGTTACCAGAAAGTCCCCTCCATAAAATAACAGTGTTAGTCCGGCGATGATCTGTATGAGGTCAATCATTTAAACCTTAGCTGATAAAAAGAATGGTAGCCGATGAAAGAGGCTGGAAAATGAAGAGATACCACACGGAGAAGGGAATTGGCAAGATATCATCATGCGAGAGAGCACTTGTCAGTAAGATAGGCCATTCTCGTCAACCGGGGGGGTAGTACGCCGTTTAGCGTATAAATGTTTTTGGAAATCCTGCTCGGGCCAGTTTTTCCTGAGTGAGACGAGCTTTTTCACGGTTAGGGAAAATTCCCAGTTGCACCATATAGGTTTTTACTGGAACATCAGCTTTGTGCGACTCAGATAAGAAACCCTTTAAACTCAGACGGTCCTGTGCTTTCTGAGCATCTTTAACATTGCTGAATTGACCGACTTTCAGGCTGAAGGAGTTTTTGGAGGCCTTGTAATAGGATGCGCTGAATCCTTTGCTGGTCAGTTCTTTTAATGTGCCATCTCCACCCTTTTTGTTGGTAAAGTTTCCAACCGTTACAATATGCTGGTTTGATTTTTTTGATCGTGTCTGAATAGAAGGTGAAAACCCTTTGCCCTTAAGTTGTTTTAAAAGTGACTCTGCATTTTTCCTGACTCCAAATGCTCCTGCCTGAATATAAAATTTGGAGCTTTCACTTTTTGCAACGGGTGCTATCTTTTTAGGGCTGGACTTTGGCTTAGAGCTTGATGATGCCTTAACTATTTCAGGTGCCTTCTTCACTTCTTTGACCTTAGTCGGAGGCTTGATGCTTTTAGTTTTTGGAGGCGTTAAGAATGGATTCTCAAGGGGTTTTGTTGAGCTCAAGGACTGCGGAATTGGCAAGCTGGAGCCGATTGATCCATCTTCTACAACTGGAACCTGTTTGGCTAATCTCTCCTCAGCGGTCTCTGGCTTGCTTGTCGGGGTTTCATTTGAAGATATAACCACAGCGCTTTGATGATTGACTTGGAAATAAACCAGTGCTAACAGTGCGATGCCGGTCATGGAGATAGAAAACATGCGTGAATTTTTTGACCTGATCTTTTTTTCCGCTTCCATTTCTGCTTCAATTTCCGCGTCTTCCAGGAGGTCGTCTATTCGTTTGTGATACTTGGTTATTTCTTCCGGAGGTTGAGTGTCTTCTTCGAAAGGCAATGTTTCCTGTTCTTTGACTTCCAGCATGATCTAGGGCCCTTGTTAGATGGTTTTTAAATTAAAACATTCTGTTGTTTTAATTATTGGGGACAACTTCAGTTGTGAATGTTAGGATGTAAAGAACAGAGGATGTTTGACCCTGTCTATCCTAAGTATTAAAAAATATATCCGATAAACCCTTAATTGTCAATAAGATAAGGAAGCACTAGCCATGGACCTGTCGGTCGATTTAGGCAGTTTGAATTTAGATAATCCGGTCATCGCAGCCTCAGGAACTTTTGGATATGGCCTGGAATATCGTTCGCTTGTGGATTTGAATACTCTCGGAGGTTTCTCTACAAAGGGACTTTCTTTAAAACCGAAAACTGGTAACCCCGTACCCAGGGTGATAGAAACTTCTTCCGGCATGCTCAATGCAATTGGACTGGAGAATATAGGGCTGAAGGTTTTCTTATCTGAGAAGCTACCGCAATTGGAAAAATTTACGACTCGCATTATCGTGAATTTCTTTGGTGACACCAGCCAGGAATATGTCGAAATGGCTCAGGCTTTGTCCGATGTAGAACGGTTGGATGCTTTAGAGATGAATGTTTCCTGTCCCAACGTGGAGAAGGGTGGCTTGCAATTCAGTTCCGATCCTGAAGTGTTGACTGAGGTTGTTTCTGCCGTACGGAAGGTGACTCAAAAGTTTCTTATTGTCAAGCTGTCTCCTAATGTTACAGACATCACCTTGTTAGCGAAGGCTGCAGAAGACGCGGGAGCCGATGCCTTGTCGGTGTGCAATACTTTTGTGGGGATGTCTATTGATTTGAAAACCAGAAAACCTTATCTGGCCAATAGAACCGGAGGACTATCAGGTCCTGCTATTAAGCCTCTTGCCTTAAACCTGGTGTATCAAACGGTGCGGGCAGTTAAAATCCCGGTCATAGGCATTGGCGGAATAACCAGCGGAGAGGATGCCGTGGAGTTTTTGCTGGCAGGAGCTAAAGCGGTTCAAATAGGAACGGCCAATTTTATAGACCCGGCTGCCACGCTTAATGTGATAGACGGAATTCGCAAATACTGTTTGTCGAATGGGGTGGGGAATCTTTCTGAACTGAAAATGCAGGAAGATTAACTATCTGTTGCTGTAGACCCGTGGCACCCGCTTGCCCACATTGCAGAGAATTTCGTAGGGAATTGTGTCTCCTTTTGTCGCCATCTCCTCCACCGTTATAGTTTGATTTCCCTGCCTGCCGAACAGAACGACTTCGTCTCCTGCCTGCACATCCTGAATCTCGGTGACATCGATGAGAGTCATATCCATACAGATATTTCCGGTTTGAGGAGCACGTTTGCCTCGGATGAGGACTTCCATTTTGTTAGACAAATTACGGTGGAGTCCGTCTGCATAACCAATTGGCAAGGTAGCAATAAGGCTGT
>JAJDBI010000230.1 GCA_029261435.1 Nitrospinaceae bacterium | reverse complement strand
GCCGAAGATACCCGTAGAACAAAGATTTTGTTGAACAGGTATGAAATTCAAACACCCCTTTCCAGTTACAACAGTTTTAATAAGATTAAAAAAGCCAGGGAGTTCATCGAGCGGCTCAAAAAAGGCAACGACCTTGCCTTGGTTTCAGATGCAGGAACACCCGGAATTTCTGACCCACATTATCATTTGGTGAACGCTGCTATTGAAGAAGGGGTTTCTATTTATTCTATCCCTGGTCCTTCAGCATTATTGGCGGCATTAACCGTTTCGGGTCTACCCATGGATCGGTTTATTTTTGAGGGATTCCTCCCAAGGAAAAAAGGGCGCACGACGATGTTGGAGAATCTGGCAAATGAAACGCGTACCATAGTTTTATTTGAATCGCCCAACCGCATAGAAAAAACACTGCAGGACCTCTATCGATTTTTTGGTGATCGAAAAGTGGCTATTACCCGCGAACTGACTAAAATGTATGAAGAAGTGATTCGAGGAAACCTGGAAGAACTTTCAACCCTGACACGAAACTGGAAAGGTGAGATCACTGTGGTGATCGCCGGGGCGGGAAAAAAAAAGAGGAAGAGTTAAATGCCAGTTATTTCAATCATAGGTCCCAAAGGAGGGATAGGGAAAACTACCTTGTCCATCAACACGGCCGCAGCGTTGACACGTTCACTGGGCAATTCGTTGACCCATGACAGCGTGTGCTTGTTCGACCTTGATCTCAGGCTTCCCACCATTTCCAGCATTCTTGAGAGTCATCCGCAAAAAACTTTTTATGATTTGTTTGAAACCCTGGCCAATAAAACTTATCAGGTTGATTTTTTACAATCGATTTACCGCATCCTCACTATTTTTCAGGCTAATCTGGATAAGGAAATTAAAAGAGACCATCCGCAACTTGAAAAGGGCTTGGCTTTATACAAAACCCTGAATATGGAATTATTCCATTTTTCTGAGTTCCCCTTTGGTAACGAGTTGCACGAGCTATTTTTGGAACGAAGCCAGATATACACAGTAGGGCAGATCAGGACTCTCAGACCGATCCTGAAAAAAATAGATATGGTGCAGTTTAAACAGATCCTCAAAAAGCATGAAGCCAACTCCAGACCAACGGCCGATGAATACATCAACTATATTGAAGAGTTTAAATTTTCGTTGCTGGGTGGTGAGGTTCCTATTCTGGGTAAAAGAAATCATCGCAAACGAATCAATGAGCCGGCATTTCTCCTTCTTTTTCTGGAATTTGTCAATGACTTGATAGAGCGGTTCAATTATGTGATTCTCGATACGCCGGCAGGGGGAGTGAACCACCTTTCCTCTTTGATGAATTCGATTGATCAGGTTCTTTTTATTTTTGACATGAGCAATAATATTGCGGTCAACGGTAGTATTGACGCCTTGCATTCCTTCATTGATTATTATGAAGATTTTTATGAAGACTATCGACAGGGAAGGCTATCCGGACTGGACAAAGCTTATGTCAATCGTATGATTGCTTCAAAAGGTGAGGCGGCGGTGACAGAAACCCTGGCCAACAAAAAATTCGGAATCATTTTTAATCGTTGTCAGAAGTCCGGGGAAATTGCAAACTGTCTCGATCAGTTGCGGGAGTATCTCGATACTCTGGACCGGTTTGACGAATACAAGGACAGGATCCATTTGGTTGGGATGGTTCCTCATCATAAGATCATCAATATCACTAACAACCGCGGCACCTTGTTTTACGATAAAGACAGCGCCCTTTCGAATTGCATCAACCTTGTTGCAGAAAACATCATTAGCGAAAACGAATTTAGTCCGACCCTTTCCAATAGCAATGATGAAATTCTTCAATTTTTGCAAAAAAATGGAAAAGGGAGCTGGATGAGTCGCTTCAACAGAATTGCCAGTAGCCTCGGTTAAAATCACATATGGATAAACAGAACTTCAGAGTGCTCACCCCGGCAGAATTCGATTTTCTGGAAACTCGAAAATGGAATGGTGTATACAATCAGGAAACCCGTGAAAAGCTTTGTGCCATCATTGAAAAACTAAATCATAAAAAGAAAAACTGCTCGCGGGCGGAGAAAAAACTGTTCCGAATCTTTAATAAAGCCAATTTTGGAATCCTTCTGGAAAAGAATACGGAAACCCGGGAAACAATCACGCACAACGGCAAAGTGCAGGTATCGGGAAACTTTGAAGGACAAATTATTGCTCAGGCAGTTCTTATAGAAAAAACCGCAACGGTTGCGGCCAATATTGCTGCAGAAGTGGTAATGTGCAAGGGCAAGGTTTTCGGTGATATTCGGGCCACTCACAAAATAAAAATCACCAAAGATGCTGAGATCAAGGGCGACATCCATTCCCCCAGCTTCATTATAGAAAAAGGTGCTGTTTTTGATGGCCGCTGTTCCATGCCGAACATCAAACAGTCAAGATTTCTCTGCTTGCCTGGCGATGCCGTGAGAAAAACCGGCTGAATTTATTCCGACTTTAATTTATCTTGTTGAATACTAAAGAGTTCCCGGATAGACTAGCAAAGTTGTATCCTCCTTTTTGAAGAACTATGCGCTTAAGGGCGTCTCTAAAAATCACT
Organism: Nitrospinaceae bacterium; assembly: GCA_029261435.1. GTDB lineage: Bacteria > Nitrospinota > Nitrospinia > Nitrospinales > VA-1 > LS-NOB. The sequence goes on along the minus strand of JAJDBI010000230.1, from coordinate 24,154 downwards.
ATTTGCTAGAGTTCCCTTAAATTTCGGCGGGCTGGGTTTATGAATTCTAATAGCAAGCTTACAGTATTAACTATTACCGAATACAACCTGATTGGTAATAAAGATCCTAATGGGAGTTATGACCGCAAGACCCGCGAAAACCTGTATTGGATTATAGAAAAACTTCGAAGTAATACCCGCACTCTTTCCCGACTTGAACACCGTGTGTTGGAAAAATTTACCAACGCAACTTTCGGTGCTTTGGAACAAAAAAATAAAAAAGTAAAATTTGAAGTTGCCAGATATCGCTTATCCAACAAAGTCAAACAGACTCTCAAGCTGGTAGCCACTACTATTGGAGTTTTAATTGTCAGCGGCGTTCTGGTTTATCAGTTTGCTCTGGGTACACAAACCCAAAAAAAAGTAGATGTTGCCTGGTATCAGAGTTTGAATAAGGTGGGTCTAGTCTCCAAGGAGGAAGTGGAGCAGATACGGGAGGATCTTACTTTAACTTCTGTAGAGTTGGAAGAGACTCGCCAGTTCAATGCCGAGCTCAGCATGCAGATTGAGCAGATGATTTTGAATAACAAAGTTACGGAAAACCTGAAGTACATTCTCAAACAGGTTTATAACAACCAACGAGCAGCTTATGTCCGTTCCGGTCAGACTATGACCTTGAAGTACAACAAGAAGGATGTGGCTTCTTTCAACCATAAAAATCCTCAACTCTGGTACCTTTTGGGTATCGTTGAAAGTGGTGTCCTGAGAGTTTATTACAATGATGAAGAAATCATGGAAATAGAAAGTATATTCGGACGGGCCGGGGAAGAAACTCCAGTGGGAGAATATGAAATAAAGAATAAGGCTTACAAACCTACCTGGTATAAAAAAGAAACCATAGATGGGAAAACACGGGTACGGGCGATACCTTTTGGTCATAAAGACCATGAAATTGGACACTGGTGGATGGGCATGAAACGGTTGGGGGAACCGGTTCCCGGTAGTTACGGTATCCACGGTGTCAATGCGGGAAAGGTCAACGAATTTTTCAAGAAAAACTTCGACTGGCGTAACGGCAGTGCTGGTTGTCCTAACATTCAAGAATGGTACTTGCACTTCCTCGCTAAAATGGTTCCTTTGGGAACCCGTGTTAACATTGTGCAAAAAGATAAGTGGGTTAAAAAACGGGATTTCATTCCCCCATCCTCCGCTTGATCCGCAGGTGTGATATTCTCCCTCAGCTTTCGTGCCCCACCCCTTGGCAGGGGAGGCAATTGGGCAGGGTTAACCGAGTTAAATTATTGTTTGCCAGATAGAGTGGTGTCTCACTGGCATCATGCCTGGTAGAAGGTACTTTTTATGAAAAAACTTTGGGGTGGCCGGTTCAAACAATCGACCGATGCGTTGATGGAAACCTTTTCGGCTTCCATTTCTTTCGATAAGCGGCTTTACGCCTGTGACATCGAGGGCAGTATCGCGCATTGTAAAATGCTGGCACGTTGTAAAATTATTTCTTCGGTTGAGTCGCAGAAAATTCAGAAAGGGTTGAAACGCATTTTACGCGAATGCGATGAAGGACGATTTGAATTCAGCGACAAGCTGGAAGATATTCACATGAATATCGAAAGTCGTCTGCGTGAAATTGTAGGTCCCGCCGCTGGAAAACTCCACACAGCTCGCAGTCGCAACGACCAGGTCTGCCTGGACATTCGTTTGTATTTGCGAAAGGAAGTGGATGATGCTGTAAAAGAAATAGACCGGCTTTGTAAAACACTGGTGGATCTTGCCAAAAAGAATATCGATCGGGTTATTCCGGGATACACGCATTTGCAAAGGGCGCAACCGGTTTTGCTTTCGCATCACCTTTTGGCCTATGTAGAAATGTTGCTTCGAGACAAGGATCGTTTTCTGGATGCGCGAAAAAGGATCAATGTCATGCCTCTGGGGTCTGCGGCATTGGCCGGGACCAATTTCCCTATTGATCGTCAATACACCGCCAAACTTTTAAAGTTTCCTGAAATTTCTCACAATAGTATGGACGCAGTTGCAGATCGGGATTTTGCTGCAGAATTCTGTAGTGTTTCGGCTTTATTGATGATGCATCTCAGCCGATTTTGTGAAGAGCTTGTTATTTGGAATTCCAGCGAATTCGGCTTTGTGGAGTTGTCCTATGCTTTCACCACAGGCAGCAGTATCATGCCGCAAAAAAAGAACCCTGATGCAGCAGAATTGATTCGAGGAAAATCCGGTCGTGTTTTTGGCAACTTGGTATCTCTTCTTACATTAATGAAAGGGTTGCCGCTGGCCTACAATAAAGATTTGCAGGAGGATAAGGAACCTCTGTTTGACTCGGCAGATACGATCAAAGTCTGCCTGAAAATTTTTGCTGATATGATGAAGTCGGCAAAGTTCACATTGCCTTCAGGCGAAGAACTCGAAGCCAGCGGGTTTTTAACGGCCACGGATATGGCGGACTATCTGGTTTTGAAAGGAGTTCCCTTTCGTGAGGCTCACGAGATTACCGGAAAAACCGTAGCCTACTGTTTGGATGAACAAAAAACCCTGGGAAAGCTTTCGCTGGGTGAACTGCGTAAAGTCTCCAAGCGGTTTGAGGAGGATGTTTCGGAGCACATTGCCCTTAAAAACTCGGTGGACCGGAAAAATGTTTATGGGGGAACGGCAAAAAAACAGGTGAAGGCGCAGATATCCCGATTGACGAAAAAACTAAAATAGAGTGCGAGATATGAAATTAAGAACTTTTTTACTCCTGTTAATGATTCTGATTTTTATGGGGACTCAAGTTGGTTGTGGTAAGAAAGGCCCACCGGTTCCTCCCGTAGATTCTTCGATGTATTGATTGGAAAAAATCCTCTTGAATCCGGTAACTGCTTTCGTTTAAGCTATTGACTATCCTTACCGATATATAAGAGATAGCCATAACTGCGTGATGCTGATGACTTTTAAAATGAACAAAAAGAATTCAGGTTTGTGGAAGTTGATCTTTTTGGGGATCATCATTCCGCTCTTTTTGCTTCCTTTCATACATTATCACCCTGAAACTGAACATCGTCATGATGAGGCTTCAGACGCTCATAAACATCAGGGACGTTATCATTCTGCAACGCTGGAAGCTTATGCCCATCTTGTTAACGGGCATTTTTCAAACCACGAACTCGATAACCATTTTCACCATTCGCATTCTTCCGAAGACGAAGATGAAAACGATTCCGAATATTTTGCCCTGACGAAGAACTCCAAGTCCTTCAAGCAGGGGCTTGTCTTTAAAGAGAATTTCTCACACTTTGAATATTCCGATTCTCTGGTTTATGTTCCAGTAAGTTCGGGATCTGTCTCATTCCAGTCACGACTGGGTAGAAGTCTTCCTCCTGCGCGTTCTCCGCCCGCCCTGTTTCTTTAATTCACCCATAATATTTTAATATTTTCACACCCGAACTCCGGCTGTGCGCTGTTTTGCGTCTTCCGTTGGTTTAGAGGTGTGCTCATTGGTGAGAAAAATGAAACACGTACTAGTAGCCGGTTTTCTGGCATTGAACATTCTTTTTCCGTGTGTTGTTTTGGCGGAAGAAAAACAGGGAAAAATATTAACCGGAGCCATCACTCTGGTTCAGGCTCAGCAGATTGTTTTGTTACAAAACCCTGATCTCCAAGCCTTTTCGTATGAAGTACGGGCTCGCGAAGCCGAGACCCTGCAGGCAGGGCTGACCTTCAACCCCAACCTGAATGTTCAGGTGGAGAACGTGGCGGGCACGGGAAACTTCACTGGTGTCGATCAAAGTGAAACGACATTTCAACTCAGCCAGCGGCTGGAATTGGGAAACAAACGAAATCTGCGAAAAAACTCTGCCAACTTATCAAAAGAAATCGCCGGATGGGATTATGAAGTTCAACGCCTGGAAGTGTTGACCCGTGTTTCTCAATCCTTCACTAATGTGTTGAAGACCCAACAAAAAATTGCTCTAACAGTAGATGGAGTGCAATTAGCAAAAAAGTTTTTAAATACCGTCTTGGAGAGAGTTAAAGCGGGCAAAGTCGCGGCGATAGAAAAAATCAAGGCACAAGTGGCTTTTGCCAATATGCGTATAAAGGAAGAACGAGCCAGGCAGGATCTAAAAAATGCACGTAGACAACTGTCGGTTTTATGGGGAGAAGCTGAACCCAGTTTTGATTCAGCTCAGGGGGATTTGTTCCTGGTTCCAGACAAGGTTTTACCGGATATAACAACGTTGTCTTCTAATCCGCATCTTTCGAAATGGTCAACGGCTCTGGCCCACCGGCAGGCAGAACTAGATGTGGAGAATTCTAAAGCAGTTCCTGATCTTACACTCAGTGGTTCTTACCGTAGGTTGGAACAAACCGATGATAACGCTCTGGTATTTGGGGTGACGGTTCCATTGAACTGGTTCAACCGTAACCAGGGAGGCATAGCCAAAGCTCGCCATCTTTTGTCAAAATCCCGGGAAGAAAAAAGAGCGAAAGTTTTGAAAATGCAGGAAGCCCTACTAAAGGCTCAAAGCGAAGAGTCTTTTTCACATGCAAAAGTTATTTCAATTAAGACGGAAGTTTTGCCAGGAGCCAAAAAAGCACTCGATGCTATTAGTGAAGGCTATAGTTTTGGAAAATTTGGTTTGTTAGATGTGCTCGATAGCCAGAAAACTTTCTTTCAGATCCAAAGCCAATATCTCGATGCACTGGCTGATTATCATAACGCAGTTGCCGATGTGAAACGCCTGACAGGGATGGGTAAATCTGCTCAAAACATAAAAGCTGGAAAAGGAGACAGTCGACCATGAACGGAAAAATTCCCGCTATCGCGATTTTGGCTCTAGGGGCAATGCTGGCCTGGGGCGTTATAAATATGGAGGCACCCAAGCCAGAGCAAGAAGAGTCGGAACTGAAAGCTGACTCATCGGTTCAACGAGGGAAACACGGTGGCTGGTTGTTTGTGGAGAATGATTTTCAGGTAGAAGTTAAAATTTATGAAGACGGAATTCCCCCGCAGTTCAGAGTCTATGTGACAACAGCCGAAGGTGAGCAGATAAGTTTTGATGAGGTAAGCTTAAACATCATCTTAAAGAGATTGGACCGGATTGATACCATTGACTTCAAACCCTCAAGAGATTATTTGCTGGGGGGCAAGGTTGTGGCCGAACCGCATTCATTTGAAATGACTGTCAATGCAGAATGGAAAGGTCAAAAGTTTCAATGGCAACTTTCTCAACTTGAAGGTCGAGCAGAGTTTTCGCCAGAGGCAATTCAAAATGCAGGACTCGTTTTTAAAAAAGCCGGACCGGAAAAACTGGTGACAAAGATTCGCTTGCCGGGTGAAGTGGGACTCAACGAAGAAAAAGTGGTCCACATCGTCCCCAGAGTTGATGGAGTTGTTAAGAAAGTATTCAAGGATCTGGGTGATCAGGTTTCCCGTGGCGAAATCATCGCCATTCTGGAAAGCCGGGAACTGGCGGACGCCAAGATCAATTATCTGACCGGCACTAAGCAGGCTGACATTGCGAGGGCAGACGTCGACCGGGAAACACGGGTATTTGAAAACACTCAGAGTATGCTGGACCTTCTTGAGCAGGATTTGGATCAGGAGGAAATTTACCTCAAGCTAAAAGACCTTGTGATCGGAAAAAGCCGCGAACTACTCATTCCCGCTTCTGCCAAACTGAGGTTGGCAAAGTCTATTCACAATCGTGAAAAAGGATTGCTGGAAAAAGGTATCTCATCTGAATCGGAATATTTAATTGCTTTGGAAGATTACAAAAGTGCCGAGGCTCGCTATATAGCGTTACGTGAAAAGATTTCCTACGATGGCGCATGGTCTCTCCGACAAAAGACAAAGAATCTGGCAATTGAACAATTGAATCTACAAACCTCCAACCAAAAATTGTTAGCATTGGGGCTGACCCCAGAGGAAGTGGATCTTTTACTGGAACAGGATGAACAACACTTTGCTCAATACGAACTGCGTGCGACTTTAAACGGTACGGTTATCCAGAAGCACCTGACGACTGGAGAGGCGGTTAAAAAAGACGATGATATATTTCTGCTCGCTGACCTTTCGGAGGTTTGGGTGAATTTTGCCATTCCAGAAAAGGAGCTTCAGAAAGCTCAACTAGGACAAAAAGTATTTTTTAAAGACGGAACCCAGGTCTTACAGGGAAAGCTTTCTTATCTCAGTTCGATCATTGATGAAAAAACCCGAACGGTGACGGGTCGGGTCGTTATGGCAAATAAAAAAGGCATCATGCGTCCCGGCGCTTATGTCACGGTAGAACTGGTTCTTGATGAGAGAAGGGTTCCGGTTGTGGTGGAACCGGATGCCATTCAAAATTTCCGAGACTGGTCGGTGGTCTTTGTTAAATACGGATCTCTGCTGGAAGCAAGACCTTTGGAGCTTGGAGAAAACGATGGCAACAGAGTGGAAGTTTTACAGGGTTTGAAAACCGGTGAAGAGTATGTGGCAGTAAACAGTTATGCGGTGAAGGCTGAGATTGAAAAGTCTGGCGGGACTCACAGTCACTAGGAAAGCGATTATGTTAAAAACAATCATCACATTTTCTATTCGACAAAGGTTTTTTGTTATTGTCGCGGCTTTGGCGTTAATCGCATTGGGTAGCTATAATTTAAATATTCTCCCCATCGATGCAGTGCCGGATGTGACCAATATTCAGGTGCAAGTCAATACCGAGGCTCCAGGCTTTACGCCACTGGAAGTTGAACAGCGTATCACCTTCCCGATAGAAACCACACTGGCGGGCATTCCCCGTTTGAAGCACACTCGTTCCGTGTCTCGCTATGGACTTTCCCAGGTCACGGTGATTTTTGAGGATGGGACAGATATTTATTTTGCTCGGCAATTGATCAACTCCAAGCTTCAGGAAGTGAAAAGCCATCTGCCAGAAAATGTGGAACCGGTTATGGGTCCGATTGCGACAGGTCTGGGGGAAATATTCATGTGGTCGGTGGAAGCTGAAGAGGGTGCAGAAAAATCCTATTCTCCCTCTGAGTTGAGAACCATTCAGGACTGGATCATAAAACCGCAACTGATGAATATTCCCGGAGTGACGGAGGTCAACAGCATCGGGGGTTATGTCAAAAATTTTCAGGTGTCGCCCGATCCACAAAAATTAATCGCCTATGGTTTTTCCTTCAGAAATGTCATTGAAGCGTTGAGCAGGAACAACTCAAATATCGGCGCGGGTTATATCGAACACAGCGGTCAGCAATACCTGGTGCGAACTCCCGGTCAGGTATCTGGCCTGGAAGATATTGAAAATATTGTGATCGGTTCTCACCAAGGTGTGCCCATTTATATTAAAGATGTGGCAGAGGTGAGTCTGGGTAAGGAATTGAGATCCGGCGCGGCGACCAAGGATGGCGGGGAAGTGGTGCTCGGCACTGTTTTCATGCTCAAAGGAGAAAACAGCCGAACGGTCTCTTTAAGAGTTGCCGAAAAAATGAAATCTATCAATCAGATTTTACCAGAAGGTGTAGTGGCAAAAACAGTTTATGACCGCACCCATCTGGTCAATGCTACTTTAAAAACCATTCGTGACAATTTGCTGGAAGGGGCGCTACTGGTTGTTGCTGTTTTGTTTTTGTTGTTGGGCAATTTCCGTGCGGCGCTGATCACCGCGTTGGTGATTCCTCTTTCCATGTTGTTTGCGGTGACGGGGATGGTGAGCAACCAGGTGAGCGGAAACCTGCTGAGCCTGGGTGCTATTGACTTTGGTATCATCGTAGATGGCGCAGTGATCATTGTGGAAAACTGCAGTCGTCGCCTTGCCGAAAGACAAAAACGGTTGGGGCGAATTTTGAGCCAGCAGGAACGATTTGATATTGTCCAAAGTTCTACCTGCGAGGTTTCTCGCCCAAGTATCTTTGGCATGTTCATCATCATGGTCGTTTATTTACCTATACTGACTTTAACTGGAATCGAAGGCAAAATGTTCCAGCCCATGGCTTTCACTGTATTGATGGCCCTTGCCGGAGCACTGATTCTCTCGATCACTTTTATTCCGGCAATGATGGCGCAGTTTGCCTCTTCTTCCATCTCTGAAAATGAGAGCGTTATTTTAAAAGGCGTGGGCCGGGTTTATTCTTTCCTGCTGGGTGTTACCTTAAAAAACCGTGCTTCTGTGATCGCCTTTGCCGGTGTTCTGGTTGTGCTCAGTATTTTATTGAGCCAGAAAATGGGCAGTGAATTTCTTCCGACTCTGGATGAAAGGGATTTCGCCGTTCATGCTCTCAGGGTGCCGGGCACCAGTCTTTCCCAGGCTGTATCCATGCAGGGCGCGCTGGAGAAGAAAATAAAAGAATTACCAGAGGTGAATTATGTTTTTGCCAAGATCGGTACCGCAGATATCGCTACCGACCCGATGCCGCCCAGTGTGGCAGATGTGTTTGTGATTGTGAAACCGCGTTCGCAATGGAGTGACCCGAAGCGGGAAAAATCTGATCTGGTGCAGGATCTTGAAAAAAAGCTGGCCGAAGTCCCCGGAAATGAATATGAAATCACGCAGCCGATTGAAATGCGATTTAATGAGCTGATCTCAGGTGTGCGTAGTGATGTGGCTGTTAAAGTTTTTGGCGATAATCTGGATAAACTTTTAGAGTTGGCTGATGAGGTCGAGAATGTTTTAGCCGGCATCCCCGGCGCGTCAGATGTGAAAGACGAACAGGTGACCGGACTCCCGGTTCTAACGGTGGAACTGGACCGCCCTGCAATGGCCCGGTTGGGAATCAATGCAGCCGATGTTCAAGAGGTTATTGAAATCGCTATCGGGGGTAAAAAGACGGGACAGGTTTTTGAAGGTGATCAAAGGTTTGACCTCATCGTGCGTTTACCGGATGATATCCGGACAAAAATAGAACTGCTTAAAGAAATTCCCATTCCCCTGATTCAGGTTGGACAAGACGTACCACATTCTGTGATGAGCTCAGATAAGCATTTTAGTAAATTCATTCCTCTTGGAACGATCGCAGAATTTAAGGTTATCAAAGGACCAAACCAGGTAAGCCGCGAAAATGCCAAACGGCGCGTGGTGGTGACCGCCAATGTTAGAGGCCGTGATCTCGGTTCTTTTGTTGAAGAAGCGCAAAGCACAATTAAGCTCAAAGCAGAACCAGGTTATTGGATAGAGTGGGGCGGTCAGTTTGAGCACCTCATTTCTGCTGCGCAAAGATTGTGGGTGGTGATTCCCATTACGCTTGTTCTGATCTACTTACTCCTGCTTGCGGCATTTGGTTCCAGTGCCAACGCCTTGCTGGTTTTTACCGGAGTGCCATTGGCACTCACGGGTGGTTTTCTGTCGCTATGGTTGCGTGGCATTCCCCTGTCGATATCCGCGGCGGTGGGTTTTATCGCTCTGTCGGGGGTTGCGGTGCTCAACGGCATGGTGATGATTTCGTTCATTGGCAACCTCCGCGAACAGGGGCTTTCTTTAGATGATGCCATTAAGCAGGGTTCGCTCACTCGTCTACGTCCGGTTTTGATGACAGCACTGGTCGCTTCGTTGGGATTCATCCCCATGGCGCTGGCAACGGGTACCGGAGCTGAAGTACAACGCCCACTGGCAACGGTGGTCATCGGAGGCATCATCTCCTCCACCGTATTGACATTGGTGGTCCTGCCCGCCCTGTACCGCTGGTTTCACGCACCCCATCCGGGGCGGGGGAATGATGGGCAATAGTCCATCAAGCCGAGAGGACTCTTTGTCCGCTAAATAAAGCCATTGCAGTCGTACCCCTTCGGGGCATGAAGTTTAAGGAAGAGTATTTCACAGCCCCACGCCGAGCGGACGTTCCGATAATCCCACAACCCATTGATTTTATTCATTTTATTCGTGTCAGTTTGTGGGCTTTGTGGTATAGTAGCTCCTATTCGATTTCTAATTTGACAGGAAATTTCCATGAATAAAGACCAGATTGCTATTTATCTCAACGAACATCCCGAGTTTTTTAACGAGTACCCGGAACTGTTGAAAAAAATAAAAGATATTGAAGAAGAAGATCTTCCTATCGAACCGATGAGTACGTTGAGTCTGGCAGACCGAATCATCAAGCGGGTGCATGATGATAAAGAACATCTTAAAAGCAAGTTGGAATGGTTGTTTGAAATTTCTCGCGCTAACGAAAAAATTCAGGACCACTTGTTCGAAATCGAAAGACTGGTGCTGACCAGCACCAACCTGGATCAAATGGTCAACCAGTTACAAAAAGAAATTCCCGACCGTTTTGGTATTCCCAACGTCAAGGTATGCTTGGTAAAAGGGTCCGACCATTTTATGGAAGATCGGTTGCGGCAACGTTATAACGGCAACCTGGACGAAACAGTGAAATTCATCTGTCAGGAAACGGCAGACAATTGGTTTTCAAGTGGACTCAAACCCATCCTTCGTAGTGAAATCGCAGATTCGGAAATGTTTACCCTCAATGATGAAGATATTAAATCCGAAGCATTGATCCCCATCGTGGCGCAGGATGTCATGGTCGGGGCAATCGCGTTTGGCAGTCCCAACCCTTTTCATTTTCATGACGGACTAGGCACGGATTTTCTCGAACGCATGGCAGATAAAATAGCCATTTCCATCAACAATATCCTCCTCATCGACCAACTCAAAGACCAGTTGGTGGTCAATCCCGCATAACTACTGGGCGTAGGGCCGTCTGGCAATAGAGTTTTGGCTGAATAAAAGTTGCCTCGGCTTAATGAGCTCTTGCTGTCTTCATCGCTGAGCCATCGTGCCCCGCAGGGGTGGATCGAGATTAAAAAGCCTTCCAAATTTTTATCTCCCAATTAGTTTGAACAACCCAGTCTATTTTAAAGGTATTCATCCGTACTGGAATTTCGCTTGTGCGAACTATAATCTAGGTGTAAGAGTCATCGGAGTTTGAATACTTTTACATTTGTTGGAGCAATCAAAGGGACGAGGCCTATAGCAGACTACGTCCCTTTCTTTCTTCGCCATTCTGGCCTCACATCGAAAGGGATAAACCCCGTTTTATCAGTGAAATTAGGTAGTTAGAAGAATTTTCTTCTGTTAATTACCATTGACTAAACACACAATCTCCCCGATACTGTAAAATCACTGTTTTTGTAAAAAAAGTTTTTTTAATTACTGTTCGTTATTTCCAAGGTTTTTGTTTGTTAATTGCCCCCACGGCGAGTGGTTCGATTAAGGTTTATATAGATATGGTACGAGAAGCTAAAATAGAAGATGCACAAGCAATCCAGAATTTGATCTTTTTCTATTCTGAAGACGGTAAAATGTTGTTCCGCTCGCTGGCAGAAATCGAAGAAAGAATTTCTGATTTTCTGGTGTATGAAAAACAAAATGAAATCATTGGTATCTGTAGCCTGAAATTCGGCTGGGATAAACTGGTGGAGATTCGATCACTCGGTGTAGACCCGCGCTTTCACCGGCAGGGCATTGCCACTCAAATGATTCAGGGCAGTGTCGAACGGGCATTGTTGCGGGACGATTGCGACACGGCCTTTGTGCTCACTTATGCGGTGCCGCTGTTTACCAAATTCGGTTTTGAAATTGTTGATAAAATGCAATTGCCGCAAAAGGTGTGGAACGATTGTCAGGCTTGCCTGCACAAAGATAATTGTGATGAAACGGCCATGAGCCTTTCATTACTGCCATTGAAAAAAATGCCGTCAACAACCCCGACGGACTTGAAAGATTCCGAAGAATTCCTATATTCCTAAGATCAGGATAAGGAGAATAAACCATGTTAGGTCCGATGTTCAGCGCGCTGAGCGGTTTAAGAGACGCATCCCAAAGACTACAAAATAGTGCCAACAACGTTGCCAATATAAACACCGCTGGTTTCAAGAAAAGCGATGTCAACAGCGTTGACAATAAATCTGGTGGCACCCGGGTCAACGACATTTCCCGATCCAATACTCAGGGATCATTGATTCCGACTGGCAACCCGCTGGATCTTGCAATTGATGGCAATGGTTTTTTTCAGGTGACGAATCCTAACGGCGGCACCAGTTTCACTCGCTCGGGAAGTTTTAAGCAAGACGGTGCGGGGAATATTGTAGATGCCAGTGGTAACGCCTTACTGCCAGCGGTCAATGTTCCGGGAAATAATACCGGGATCAGTGTTGACTCTAACGGACAAATTTCTTCCCAGGTAGATGGACAACCTGAAGTATCCGGCCAGATCACTTTGGCCAGTTTTCAAAATTCATCAGGATTAACAGCGGCAGGCGGTAACCTGTTTAATGAGTCAGCAGCTTCGGGTGCGCCGGTGGTTGGCAACCCGGGAGCCGGTGGATTGGGCACAGTGCGGTCCGGCTTTCTCGAAGGTTCCAACGTCGATATCACCGAGGAAATTGTCGATCAGATAGTGTCCAAGGCGGCGTTCAAAGCCAACGTCAATGTCATCAAAGCCAACGACGAAATGCTGGGCAGCATTCTGGACATTAAGGGTTAACCTCCACTAGGTGTTGGGCCAGGGTGAACGATTGATCCCTAACGGCAAAAAACATCCGGATTCTCCTTTCCTGTTTCTATCGTGAAAGATCTGTATCAATTACCAGATGATTTACCTGTTCCCATTGATGATGGTGCATGCGATCACTTGTCGGGTTCACGCATTCCGTCAGTTTTACTGAAAGGTGTTTCGGGAGACTCCGTAAATATTGGTGAGACCCAGGGTAAGTTGGTATTATTTTTTTATCCCATGAATGCACGTCCTGACGCTCTTCCAGGGTCAGATTGGAGTGAAATTCCTGGCGCAAGGGGATGTACGCCGCAATCCTGTTCCTATCGAGACCAGCATGGAGATTTTTTGCGATCAGGGTGCAAAGTTTTTGGAATCAGCTCACAACCCATTGAAGAACAAAAAGAAGCGTATAAACGGCTTCATCTTCCTTTTGATTTGCTCAACGATTCAAAGTTGGTGCTCACGAGAGCCATGAAACTGCCAACCTTTGAATATCAATCGTCAGATTACATAAAAAGAATAACCCTGATTGTCAAAGATGGATTGATTCAAAAGGTTTTCTACCCGGTATTTCCACCAGACAGAAATGTGCATGATGTAATTGACTGGATTGAAAAGAATAAGTCCTGAAGCAAATATTTTTTTTGAAGAATATTGGCTGTTTCAGGAATGTTTTAGTATTATGCAGATCATCAAACCTTTCATTCCCTGTAATTAGTATTTTCATGACTGAGGAAAACCAAAACTATCTTGTTACTGTTGAACAGTTTTTTCTCACATTGAAAGATTCCGGTCTGGCACTTTCTGCCACCGATTACGATCTTATTCAACAATGGGAAGGACGGGGAATTCCTGTCAATGTCGTTTGTCGCGGCATCGAAAACGGAGTTGCCGAATTTGACAGGCAGAACACCCGGCAATCTTCCAGAGTGGGTTTGAGCTATCTAAAAGTATTTGTTGAAGAAGAATTGGAACGATCACTGTAATGATAATAAAACCTGCTAATGCGATAAATTGTAGTACCTGCCGTGACCTCCAGTATGTAGTGTCCAACCTGAAAGGCAAAGTCCAGGCCAAAGCGTGCAAGTGTTTCGATTGCGAAAGTTGCCAGGGGACGGGAAGAATTTTGCAGGAGGATGCCGAGGGCATTTCCCGAATTCGAGAATGCCAGTGTGCCGACTTTAATAAAAGATTAAAGCTTTTCAATCAGGCCGGAATTCCGGGCAAGTTTGTGCATGAGGGGCTGGACAATTATGAAGTGGGTACGTCCCGGCATAGATCATTGAAAGACGCCTTAACGCGGTCACGCACATTCATCAAGGAATTCGTTCAGATGAAAGGCCAATACAGTCAGGGCCTGATTTTCATGGGTGAACCCGGATTGGGTAAAACCCATCTCGCCGTATCTATCATTAAGGAACTGATTTTAAAACATGGTGTTGAATGTAAGTTCATCGATTTTTTTGAACTCTTACGTGACATCCGCCATGGATATGGAGAGGATATCTCCGAAGGAGAATTCATCAACCCCTATGTTGACGTGAAGGTATTGGTGGTCGATGAGTTGGCCAAGGGCAGAAACACGGATTGGGAACTTACCATTCTCGATCATTTCATTTCTTCCCGCTATAACGATGATGACAAGGTGACACTGGTCACCACCAACTTCAGGGACAAACTCGATAATGGAATCGGTCAGGAAGATAATAAAAAAGCCGGACTTTCCAACGCCAGCACTCGATACACTCTGGAGGAGAAAATCGGCCCGCGCATTTTTTCCCGCCTGATGGAAATGTGTAAGAAAGTCCACCTGCAAGGCAAAGACTTCCGCCAGGTCTGATTAAGTTTTTCCTTCAAAATTCATAGGTTACCAATCCCCCGTTGCGATTTTCACTTTTCGACTTATACTTTTAATAAGTATTCGGAGACTGTCCTATGCCGAGAAAACCAGCTGCTTCAAAAAAACTACCTAACGAGTCCAAGCCTCTCTCTGGGGCCACCGTCACACTGGGGCCGACGCGTGCCGAGCTGGCAAAAATCCATATTGCCAAGCGCGATTTAAAACTGACCGATCAATTGTATCGCGGGGTTTTGAACGTGCTGTTTGGGGAAGCTTCTGCCAAGGATCTCTCGCATGAACAGATCGATGAACTGCTCGATCATTTCAAAAGTCTCGGTTGGGGTACTGAATATATAAAGAAAGAATCTACGTCGCCTTCCCATGTCAAGGGTCGCAAAGCCGCCACAATGGCGCAACTCGGGTTGATCATGTATTTATGGAAACACGGACCGGGTATCCGTAATAAATCCCCGCAGGCGTTGGACTATTTCTTAAATCACCATTTTCATGTTTCTCATCTTAAAGAAGTGAAAGCGGGCCAGGTGCCAGGAATTTTAGGCGCCATTAAAAATATGGGGAAAGTGTAGTTGTTATTGAAGTACTTGTTTGAAGATGATTTCAAAAAAATAGCAATAGATAAAAATGGGGAGCGGGAGACCAATTATCGTACCTATGATGTAATGACTGAATCGAACTTTTGCCAGGGCCAGGGCATAATTGAGTGCTGGCATGGTTTGAAACAATACCCGCAACAGAGCTATCGAATAGGTGGGGTATTGATCCAGTTTTAAAAGTATTCTATCTGCATACTTGTTATTGAGGTTCCTCAGAATACCTCCGCCTATCTTATCAATGATAAAAAAACTAAATACGGAAGATGAGAGAGCCGCAATATAAGTGGTCAAACCTCCCCATTCCTTGCCAAGAGCAAAAACTGCTCCCATTAAAAATATCCAGCCGGGTATATAGAGCAGATTCCCGAGGCTGAAGGCCAGGCAGAATACTAATATGCCCCAGAGCTGAAACTGTAGAAACAAGTCCTTAACATGTTGAGGAGACAGTCCTGTTCGAATGCCTGTAAGTTCTGCCACTAATAGTACTATTATTAATAGTGCGCATATTAGTAATAGTTTTATTTTTGGATTCATTGTCTACGAGGATGGGTATTTCTTTTTGAGTAGATCTACAATGGCGGCTTCGGTGTCCTTGTAACGACCTTCGCCAAAATGCATGTATCGGACTATCCCGTTTTTGTCGACCAGATACATAGCCGGCCAAAATCTATTTTTATAAGCTCTCCATAAATTAAATCCATTATCAATCGCTACCGGAAAAGTTAATCCATATTTGTTAACAGCACCCATCACATTTTTCAGTTTTCGCTCATAATCAAATTCCGGCGCATGAATGCCGAGGACGACCAGACCTCGATCTTTGTAGGTCTGGTGCCATTTCTGCACATGCGGTAGCGTGTGGATGCAGTTTATGCAGCCATATGTCCAAAAATCAATGAGGACGACTTTTCCTCGCAAATCACGCATGGACAAGATTTCCGGCGAGTTGATCCAGTTTTTCAAGCCGGTAAACTCAGGAGCTGGATAAAGTTTTGGCAGCAGTTTGCTCCCATCCGTTCGATCATGAGCCCAGGCTGAACAGGCAATGAATAATCCAACCAGAAGAATAACAAGGGCATTTTTAATTGATTTCATGACTTGGAAGGCCTTGAATTAAGGAAAGAAAGTTTCAAATAGGTCGATCATAGAGTTTAAACCTTACACACCTATTATCAGGTTCTAAATTTTCATGATGTAAGGTTATGTCTCTGCCGAAGACTCAATTGAAACATTTCTCTAAAATCACCCTAAATGAAATATACATATGAAAAATATAAATTCTACTAATGCATTAGAAGCAATGAGCACGGTGGATATAAGTGAGCGTGAAAAAGCACTGGCTGCAACTCGCAAACGACTAGGTAAGTTTAATCAACATAATCAGTTTTTGGGTTCTCGCAACGCGATCGGTTGTGTATCGGTTGAAATCAGTCAACGATGCAATTTGAGTTGTTCTTTGTGCTACTTGTCCGAAAATTCCAATGATGTTATTGATCTGCCTTTATCCGAAGTGCTGGAACGGTTGGAGGGTGTACGACGGAATTTTGGTGTTGGCACGAATGTTCAAATCAGTGGTGGTGATCCGACACTGCGAGATCGTAAGGAGTTGGTTCAGATTGTAAAGTACGCACGAACCCTGGGTCTGCACCCATCGTTACTCACCAATGGAATACTCTGTCCTCGCGATTTACTGGTTGAGCTATGCGAAAATGGGTTGAGTGACGTTGCGTTCCATGTTGACCTGACTCAAAAACGAAAAGGTTTCACCACTGAAAAGGAACTCAATACCATTCGGCTGGAATATATTGAACGTGCCCGAGGCCTGCCCTTGATGATAATGTTCAATACGACTATTTTCACGGATAATTATCACGAGCTTCCCGATTTGGTGCAGTTTTTTATTGAACAAGCTGATGTGGTGGGGTTGACATCTTTTCAACTACAAGCAGATACAGGACGTGGTGAAGTGCGGGGTCGGCCAGACTGCGTAAGCCTGGAATCTGTCCGCAATCAGATCAGTTTGGGAGCAGGCTCTGAATTACCCTGGGATGCTATTCTGGTCGGGCATCCCCAATGCCAAAGTTATTTACCCGCTTTGGCGGTGAATGGCAAAGCATTCGGCCTCATGGATGATGTAAATTTATTTGCCGGTTTTCTACGCGAGTTTGGTGATGTCATGCATGATAGACGGCAAAGTGCGTCGGTTATTGCCTGGTCTTATTTTAAAATTATGTTGGGGAAACCCCGTTGGCTGTTGCAAGCTCTGGGATATGTCCTGACCAGGCTGTGGTCTATTAGACATCATTTATGGGCAGCAAGAGGAAAAGCCCGGCCAATTATTTTTTTTGTGAAAAACTTTATGCACGAAGATCATCTCGATCAGGAGCGGATCGATGCCTGTTCCTTCATGGTAATGACCCCGGATGGTCCGGTTTCGATGTGCGCGCATAATGCTGAAAGGGATGAATATATTTTACGTCCGCTGGAAATCGAGACGGATCGTGGAAAAGAAACTTTTTATCCGCTTTCTCCCAGGAAAACCTTAATAAAGGACTCAGCCGCTTGATCCTCAATGCACGACATTTATTTTATCGTTTTAATTTGCTTTTGTTTGCTTTGATGATTTTGGGGTTTCTTCAAGGATGTAGTAAGAATATTAAAATACCTGGAGGGACTTCTGAAGTTCAAAGGGACTGGACACCAAAACAAGCAGATCGCTTATGGGCCGCTATTTTAAAGCAGGCAGTGGATTCGCAAGGGCGGATAGATTTTGCAGGCCTGGCCCAAGACCCAAACTACCTCCGCGCTTATGTGGCATACATCGGACACAACGCACCGCACAATCGTCCCGATTTGTTTCCCGACCATGACAGCCGTCTGGCGTATTATTTGAATTCGTATAACGCCCTGGCAATGTATGGGGTGGTGAAGCTTGGAGTCGAAGGTGGATTCGAAAGTCTGCTCGATCGCGCAAAATTCTTTAAACTCACCCGCTACGTTGTGGGCAAAAAATGGATTTCACTGCTGGATTACGAAAACAAAGTCATCCGGCCTCTGGGAGATCCGAGAATTCATTTTGTTCTGAACTGTATGGTAGTAGGGTGTCCCCGTTTACCTCAAGTTCCTTTTCAGGCGAGTCAGCTGAACAGGCAATTGGAAAATGCTTCTTATGAATTTTTAAATCACCCGCGAAATGTCCGAGTCAATAAAAGGAAGAAAGTAGTCCATCTTTCAGAGATTCTGGATTTTTATACCGAAGATTTTGTGGACGAGAAACAAACCTTAATTGCTTATATCAACAGGTACCGGAAAACGCCAATCCCCGAACATTATGAAATAGAGTTTATTCCTTATGACTGGATGCTCAACCAACAATAAAATCCGTTTTCTGAGGATTTTTATTGCAACAATTTTACTGACCACGGGAGCGGGAAAGGCTCTGGATATTCCAGGGTTCGTCGAAGTCCTGATCACCTATCAGGCATTTGCAAGCTGGATGCTCTATCCTGTTGCTTTGGGTATGATAGCCACGGAGCTGGTTTTATCTTTCTGGTTGTTCAGTGGACGCATAATTTTCTGGGCGGCGTTTGCTTCATTGGGATTGCATACCGTGTTTACCCTTTGGGCCACAATAGCAATTCTGCGAGGCCTGGATATTCCCAACTGTGGTTGTTTTGGCGTGTTTTTTGCCCGACCTTTGGATGGCTGGACCATTTTTGAAGATCTGGTTATGGTAGTTCTATCCGGACTGTTGTTGGTTTTTTCTCGAGTGAATAAAGCATCTCCCTCTCTCTCCAATCAATAAGAGAAGTAAATATTTTTCTCCTCCGCCTGTTATTTCCACTAAAAAATAATTAAAATTGGTATAGTAAATATTGGTTTCATTTAGTGGTGTTTTGTCATTCTAATTCAGATTTAAAATGAAGTTATTCAAGTTGGTCCTGGTCTTTTTTCTTTCTATTTTGGTGGTGCATTCTGCAATTGGAAAGGAAGCAGAGCAGAAAATAAACTTAACTCAAGCCGAAAAAAACTGGCTTCAGGCTCATCCTGAAATCAGACTATCGCCCGACCCGGATTTTCTTCCCATAGAATATATCGATGAATTTGGAAAATATGACGGCATTGCTGCGGATTATATTGCTTTATTGCAGAAAAAACTGGGAAGTAAATTCAAATTTTTAAAGTTCAATAATTGGGAAGAGGTTCTTGAAAAAACCCGGAGCAAAGAGTCAGATATGTGGGGAGCGGCAACCCCCACTCCTCAGCGCAGAGAATATATGCTGTTCACAGAACCATTTATTGAACTTCCCGCCGTTATCATTGTCAGAAAACAAGTTGACCGCTCATTAACACTGGATGATCTGAAGGGGATGAAAGTGGGTGTCATTTCTGGTTACGGAATCCATGACCATATTGTAAATAATTATCCCGATCTACAACTGGACCCTGTTGAAGATATCAAGGCAGGTCTCAATAAGGTTTCTTTTGGCATGATCGATGCCATGGTTGCAAATATTGCACTGGCATCGTTTTATATCGAAAAAGGGGGCCTGACAAATTTGCGGGTGGCTGGTGAATCGGGTTTCACTTATCGCTTCGCCCTGGCTTCAAGAAAAGATTGGCCCGAGTTAAACAGCATATTGGATAAAACGTTATTACAGATAACACCTGATGAAAGAAAAGCCATTTACAGAAAGTGGGTGGCTCTGGAACTTGATGTATGGGGCGAGGTCAAAAATATATTGATCGGTGTCGGCGTGTTTATTTTTATTGCGGGCGTTATAACCATTTTGTATTGGAACCGTGCTCTGACAGCCCAGGTCCAGAAAAGGACGCAAGAAATAAACAGCAAAAATATTGAATTGCAGGAATTGAATGAGTTGAAAAACAAATTTTTAGGAATGGCCGCCCACGATTTGCGTAACCCTCTCACGTCAGTAATGGGTTTTACTGAATTGATTTTAGAATTGGAATTAGAGGAGAAGGAAAAAAAGGACTATCTCGTCACCATCAATCGGGCGAGCCGGCAAATGCTTGCTTTGATTAATGACTTGTTGGATGTCTCGGCGATTGAAAGTGGAAAGTTTGAAATGAACTTAATACCGGGGGACCTGAGAGAGGTTATTGAAAACCGAATTAAACTGGTCAGTCTTGCCGCCAAGGCCAAGCAAATTGAGATCACTTCATCATTAGAAGATGTGTCTGAATTTAATTTTGACAAAGACCGGATTTCACAGGTTGTGGACAATCTTTTGGGCAACGCCATAAAGTTTTCAAAACCAGAAACCACCATTCACGTATCTTTAAATGAAAACAATGCCAGAGTGAGCATTCATGTTCGTGATCAGGGTCCCGGCATTAAGAAAGAAGAAATAGATAAAATTTTTGGCTCTTTTGAGAAGTTGAGCAATCAACCTACTGCTGGCGAAAAAAGCACAGGTTTGGGAATGGCCATTGTTAAAAAAATTGTTGATGCCCACAATGGGAAAATTGATGTTCAAAGTGAAGTGGGCAAGGGCACAGAATTCAAGATTTCTTTAGTTAGCAACTCAGGGAGTTAGTCTGGTTGAAAAATTTATTATTGAGTTTTTGAAGATATTGGGCATTAAATCTTCATTCTGCATTTGACGTTACTGAATTCTTCTTTTGATTGCTCTCGGGTGATCAATCCCTCTCTTTCAAGAATACAGATTGCCAGTTCAACCTCATTAATAATTTTCTCCGAAATTATTGGTGCTGGTACCTCGCCAGTAATAACCGTTTGAACTTGTTCCCGCAATGAGGTTTTTTCAAAAGGTTTCGCAATGAATCCGGAAGCCCCTCTGTCAATACACTTCTCTTGTATACCTGGATCGATACTTCCAGAAATCACCAAAACAGGAATGTGAGGTTTCCAGGCACGGATAATGGGTAATAGATCATCTCCTTCCAGTCCGGGCATATTGATGTCTGACGTGATTAGATCAGGTTGAAACTCATGTATTTTTAAAATCGCTTCACGGCTGTTATGAGCTGTTTCGACCTGAAAATTGTCCTTAAATATTGCCGATAAAAGCAGAGTGGTGGACTTATCATCATCCGTTATCAAAATCTTCTTTTTTGGTTCTGCTTGCGACATATTATTATCAGATAATAGTGGAATTTTTTTAGCGAGTTATAACACCTTTTGGGGTGTTTAGCTAACGGGTTGTCGTGAAGAAATCAGTGGTTGAGAAAGGGGGGGTAAAAAAATTGGGGCACGTGGGAGGCAATTCCTCCTGGAGTCGCCTCCCACGTATGGGGTAAATTTAATTGTTCCAACTCTACCTTGGTGGAGGATTAGGAGTTAGCCAGTAATCAAAATTAACCCAATCTAGTTCTATTTGCTCCGTTGCCAGAGCTTAAGGGTTGCAGTCAGCCAGATCACTCGAGATTTTCATCATCGCAATCTGTGCTTTTTTGCGGTTTTTGACCGCGGCCTTTCCCTTTTTTCTTTGCATCGCTCAGTGGATTGTTAAAAAACGAGTTCCAGTACTCTGAGCTGAGCTTTTTGCTGGAAAGAACCTTTTTGACTTTGCCCTTTTTATCAAATATTTTGACTTCGTGAAACATGGTACACTCCAAACTTAAGGCCGACTTGGTTAACCATTGCCCCGGCGTGGAGGTCTAATATTTCGTTGAAGCACCTCCGCCCGGTTGATCAATCAACATAGTGGGTCGGTTTCAGCCCCTTGGGCCAAATGAAATTATTAACTGGGTCTTATTGTATAAATGGTATCTACAAATTAGGATGTCAAGCATCCGGCCCAGGGTTTATTTCTTTGGCCTGTAAGCTCTTATCGGAGGAAGATTTTGAAACGATTAGCGTTATTTTGCTTTTTTTTGATAATAATATTGGTTTTAGGATGTGATAAGGGATTGAAAGAGCATCCCCTGCCTGAAAGCCTGAAAAAAGAACTGGCCCGCAAGGCTGATCCGACCATCCATGATAATGATGTGTTTGGCACAATTACCCTCGACCCTGAGTTGAAGGTGGGTTTGAATCCAAGTGCCGGACTGTTCATTTTTGCCCGACCGGAAGGTGTCGATGCCGGGCCTCCTCTGGCGGTTAAACGCCACAGTGTTTTTCAGTTTCCCTTTGAGTTTGAGATCGGTCAGCTAAATACGATGATGGAAGGTTCTCAATTTGAAGGAACAATGAACCTGACGGCTCGCCTAGATCAGGATGGCAACCGAAAGTCCAGTCCGGGTGATGTGGAAGGAAAAGTGCAGATTACTGCCGGGCAAAAAGGCGTTCAGCTGGTGCTGAACAACAGGATAAGTGGGGACGCCTACAACATAGAAGGAACGGTCAACGTAAGCGAAGCATTGCAGAAAAAGATTCCGGCAAACGGTACCCTGTTTATCTTTGCCCGTTCCGAAGGAGTGAAGCGTGGTCCGCCACTGGCGGTCAAACGCGTCCCAGACCTCAAACTTCCCTATGAGTTCACATTGGGACCGCAGGACGTGATGATGCCGGGAACCGCTTTCGAAGGCCCGATGGTGCTGGCCGCAAGAATAGATGTCGATGGCGATGCCCGCGCGGGTCCCGGTGATATCGAAGGATTCGTGAGCGCTCAGCCCGGTGATCGTAATATAAAACTACTGCTGAACCATCTCACTGGCCCAGCGGCCGGTGGCAACTAGCAAGGACTTTTTATTGCCAAGATAAGTTTTGCCAGTGGTAGGTGATAGTCCCCTCTCACTTGGCCTCACGCCGGGTGGCCAGATTAGAGGGGGCCTGGCTGACCGGCATCATTTCTATTCTGTTGATGTTGACATGAGCGGGTTGTATTAAAACCCATAATGCGCTCTCGGCAACATCAGCTGGGGTCAGTGGTTTTAACCCTTCATAAACTTTCTGGGCTTTTTCCTCATTGCCTTTGAAACGCACCAGTGAAAATTCACTTTCACCCACCATGGCCGGTGCGATGTTGGTGACGCGTACGGCGGTGCCCAGTAAATCGGCTTTCAGGTTGAGTGAAAACTGTTCCACAAATGCCTTGGTCGCGCCATAGATATTGGCGCCGGGGTAGGGATAGGTGCCGGCAGTAGAGCCTATATTCACTATATGTCCGCAGTCTCTTGCAACCATACCGGGAAGCAGGAGGTGGGTGATGTAGGACAAGGCCATGCAGTTTACATTGAGCATGGTTTCCCAGTCCGACCATTCGGTTTCCTGTGCATCTTCAAGTCCCAGTGCCAGTCCGGCACAATTTATGAGTACATCTATATTGGAAAATTCATCTGGCAGATTGTTCAAGGCTTCTTTAATTTTATTTTTGTCTGTGATGTCGCAGGAAATGACATGGCTGTGAGTCTGGAGCTCACTTTGTAATTGTTCCAGCTTGTCCTGTCGACGCGCCACTAAAATTAATCGAATATTTTGTTTTGCCAGCGATTCGGCGATGGCTTTTCCGATGCCAGATGAAGCGCCTGTAACCACTGCAACTTTATAGTTCATTTTTTAGTTTCCTTTTTAAGACCGACGAAGCCAAGAAATCCTGCTGCCAGCAGGCACAGCCAGCTGAACACATCTCCATAAGCACTGTAGAAGGTGAGGCCGCCTTGGCGCGGAGAAACTCTGGTGATCTGTGCCGCTTCTACAAAAAGTTCTGTTTCATCTTGCAGCGCACCGTTAGCCGTGATGGTTCCTGAAATCCCTGTGTTGGCCGCACGCACAATGGGCACGCGGTTTTCCACGGCACGCAAAGCCCCCATGCTCCTATGCTGGTAGCTTGCCGCGCTTTTGCCAAACCAGGCATCGTTGGTGATATTGACCAGAAAGTGCGCCCCGTTTTTCACCGCCTGCCGCATCAGATCGGGGAAGATCATTTCATAACAGATGGAGACCCCGGCCTTGTATCCGGCGACATCGAATAAGGTTGCTTCTTTTCCACGCCCGAAGTCACCGATCATCACCACCATTTTTTCTATGAAGAACAATATTTTCCTGAAGGGAACAAACTCGCCAAAAGGAACCAGATGAATTTTGTCATAACGGTTTTGTGTTTCACCCGTTTCAGTGACCAGATAAGCACTGTTGTAGTGGATGGCGTTTTCTGTAAAAGGACTGCCGAATAGAATGGGGGTTGCAGTTTGCCGCGCCAGAACCTGCACAAACTCAGTGCCGGGAGGGTGCTGATTGTAGAAAAAAGGTGTGGCGGTTTCCGGCCATACGATCAGTTGCGGTTTTGATTGAGCCGCCTTGAGA